>NZ_JAJCNF010000001.1:0-239533 GCF_020560945.1 Dorea sp. 210702-DFI.3.125 | reverse complement strand
TAGAAACTTATTAACCAAGTAGTCTTGATTGACTACATCATTATTATACTAGGAGAAATTTAGATGGAACGTTTTGCGATTGTTGGGTTTGGCTGTGCCGGATATCATGCCCTTGCCCAGATTCGGGAGAATGGCTGCGCAGCTCATATAGATGTCTACAGTGATACCGATATGCCTCCGTACAATCCGATGCTGACTACTTATTATGTGGCTGGCAGACTTCCGTACGAAGGCTTGTTCCCGTTTGGAACACTGGAAGAGATTAGAAAAAAATATCAGGCTGATTTCATCACACAGGTGAGAGTAAAACAGATTCTGGCAAAAGAAAAAATCATTATTACAGAAGATGGCAAAGAGCAGAAATATGACAAGATTCTTGTCAGTACCGGTGCAACAGCGTTTGTTCCAGGTTCTTTTGCAACACTAAAAGATGCAAACTGTATGAGAACTGTAGAAGATGCGAAAAGTTTGAGGGAAAAACTGGAAAAGAAAGACTACAAGGATGCGGTAGTAGTCGGAGCGTCCATGGTAGGAATTAAAGTGGCAGAACTTCTTTATCACAGAGGCATTCATGTGACGCTGGCAGACATGGCACCACATATTTTTGCACTTGCAGCATATCCAAAAGTTTCAGAGATAATTGAGAAGAGACTTGCAGATATAGGAATTGATATGGCTTTCGGACAGGCAATTACGAAGGCGGATGAACATACGGATGAAGAAGGAAATGTGACAGGATATACGGTATATCTTGGAGACGGAAGTAAGATTGAGACAGATCTTCTGATTTTGAATATCGGTACAAGAGCAGCAACAGGTATTTTGAATCCAGAAGAAGTTACAATTGAACGTGGAATCATCGTAAATGAAAAAATGGAAACAAGTGTTCCAGGCATTTATGCAGCAGGAGACTGCTGTCAGGGAAATAATTTACAGTCCGGACAGACGATGATCATCGGTCTCTGGGCAAATGCAGGAGTTCAGGGGAGAGTTGCTGGAAACAATATATCTGGCAAGTCAGCTCAGACAGACGGGAATATTTTACATAACATTACACATTTCCTGGACATGGATTTTATTGGACTTGGAGATAACCGCCTGACTGGTGAGGTCTATGAATATGTGAATCCCGGCAAGGGATTCTACTTACAGGCTGTCATAGATAATGGCAGACCGGTCGGGTTTAATATATTAGATAATTATGGAATTTCCGGAGTGCTAAAGGCACATTTGATCCGGATTCTGCGAGGAGAACCTTGCAGATTTACACCGGAGCAAAAAGGACAGCTCGTACATTTCGGAATCGAAGAGTATTTTATTGAGTATTTGGAGGCAGCACTATGACGGATTTAGAAAAAAGAATCAAAGCGAAGATCCCGGGACCGGACACTGGAATTGAGATCAGACGCACCATGTGTGATATCTGTTCTCCGGGAATGCATTGTGGAATCAATGCTTATGTGAAAGATGGAAAAGTCATCAAAATCGAAGGCATGGACGGACATCCCTCTAACGATGGGAGACTTTGCAGCAAAGGGCTTGCAAATCGTGAGTACATTTACCGGGAAGATCGTATCAAAACTCCACTGAAGCGGGTGGGAAAACGCGGGGAAGGAAAGTTTGAGCCGATTTCCTGGGATGAGGCTTATGCTGAGATCGCGGAACAGTTAAATAAATGCAAAAAAGATTACGGACCGGAGAGCGTTGCTTTTTATTCCGGATATTCCAAATGGTACAGACAGATACTCCGAAGACTGGCTTATGCATTCGGAAGTCCGAACTATGGCTGTGAATCCAGTGCTTGTTACACGGCCGCATTTATGGCGTGGAAAGTAGCAGCAGGTGAGCAGGCAGATGGAGACTGGGACCATTCGGATCTGTTTCTTGGCTGGGCATTTAACCCATTTTATTCCAGTTACATGCAGGCGAGACATGCCATGGAACTAAAAGAAAAGGGCCTGAAATTTATTATCGTGGATACAAGAAGAACACCGGCAACAGAAAAGCTGGCAGATCTTTTTCTACAGCCAAAGAGCGGTACCGACGGAGCACTTGCTCATGCGATTGCAAATGTTCTGATTGAGCGTGGCTGGATTGACAAGCCTTATATTGATGAATATGTGTATGGTTTTGAGGAGTATGCACAGTATGTGAAAGGATTTAATGAATCCAATATTGAGGAGATTACGGGAGTTCCGTATGCTCAGGTCGTGCAGGCAGCTGAGATGATTCGTGAGAATCCCAAAATGAGCTTTAATGAATCTTCTGCACCAATCTGCCACCATAGAAATGGTTTACAGAATTACCGTGCGATTACGGCGCTTCTTGCAATTACCGGAAACTTTGACCGGATTGGAGGTCAGATTCTGACTCCGCATACTTATATGCATGTGGCATGTGGATTCCCGACAAGAGAAGAAGAATATCTTTATGAGACAAAACCAAAGAATACAAAACTTCCTATCGGAGCCGGAAGATTTCCTCTTTGGGATTATCTGGAAGGAGAGATGCAGTCCATGGATTTGTCCAGGCAGATTCTGGAAGGTACACCGTATCCAGTAAAGGGAGTATTTGCACTTGGGTTAAATGTAAGAATGTTCCCGGAATCTAAGAAAATGTTCGAGGCACTTAGAAACCTTGAGTTTTATGTAGATACAGACTTATTTATGACAGATGCTGCAAAATATGCTGATATCGTGTTGCCAGCATGCTCTTCTTTTGAGCGTGGAGAATTCAAGCCTTACCGTGGAGGACTTGCATGGTACACCAATTCGGCGATCGAGCCGATCGGAGAGGCGAGAAGCGATGTGCAGATCTGTACGGAACTTGCCCGTGTTATGGATCTTCCAGACGAGTCGTTAAAACAAGGCTATGATTATTTTATCCAGCATTATATTCTGGATGATTATCATGTGAAAGTAGAAGACTTAAAGAAAGTCGAATTGCCAGTGAAGATCGCTGAGGTTACGCCGTATGTTCCGATGCAGGATCTGAAAAAAGGACTGAAAACTCCGACTGGAAAATTTGAGTTAAAGAGTGCGATTATTGAACAACACCCGGAATGGGGACTGGATGCATTGCCGACTTACAAAGAACCGTTGGACGATGCCGATCCGGAAAAATATCCATTTGTATTTACATCTGGATCCCGAATTCCGAATGCGCTTCACAGCAGACTGCATAAAGTACCTAGAAACCGCTCTTTGAGACCAAATCCGACTGCAGATATGAATGCACTGGATTGTGAAAAAATCGGAGTAAAAGAAGGAGATAAGATTGAAATCTCCACAGAGCGCGGTGCAATCACAGTCAAGGTAAAACCGACTATGACCGTTCCAGAAGGGCTTGTTAATCTGTTCCATGGTTATTCTGAAGCTGATGCAGAGAGTATTATGGACGAAAATCACCTGGATCCATATTCAGGATTTCCGGCATATCGGTCGACTCGGTGTATGGTAAGAAAAAAGGAGGAGGCATAACATCATGAAGAAATTTTTATTTTTTGATTCTGAAAAATGTTCTGCCTGCGGAGCCTGTGCGCTTGCATGCATGGATCAGAACGATATTGATATTCCGGCAGGAGAACAGCCATTCCGGAATACATTTACACTGGAAGAAGAGACAGGTGCATTACATTTTTATTCGGTAAGCTGTATGCACTGTGAGGATGCTCCTTGTGTTATGGGCTGCCCTTGCGGCTGCCTCTATAAAGATAAGGAGACAGGATTTACACTGTATGATAATACGAATTGCATCAGTTGTCATTCTTGCGCTATGGCATGCCCGTATGGAGTGCCGACATTCCGGGAAAATGGCAAGATGGAAAAATGTGATGCATGCATTGAAAGACAAAAAGCCGGAATGAAACCGGCATGCGTCAAAGTCTGCCCAACAGGGGCGCTTGTACTTCTGACAGAAGAAGAATTTAGGGAAAGACAGAGAATAGAGCAGGAAAAGAAAGCAAAACTGATGATGAAAAAGCAGTTCGAAAGATAAGTTGAGGAAAGGACTTTAAGGTTTATGGCAGTAGGATTTATATTTGTGGCACTTTCAGCTACATGTCTTGGTGTGATGCCCTCATTTCAGAAGCAGGTGTTACTGGATGGTTTGCCGATGAACAGTCTGATGTTCTATGTGAACTGGATTATCACACTGGTGTGTCTGGTTATGGCATTGGTAAAGAAAAGGAGTTTTAGAGCTTTGAAGATACAGATTGTCCAGTCACTTCTGATGGGTGTATTTGGACTTCTTATCACAGCATTATTATTGAATAACAGCTATCTGTATCTACCGGTTGGAACAGCGATTATGTTGAACTTTTTATACCCGTCTATTGTATGCATTGTGATGGGAATAGTATTTAAAGAAGGATTTAGCAAATACCAGATTGCGGCGATTGTTGTATCTGTGATCGGAATGGGCTTTTTAACAGGAGCAGGTGGAAATATGCCGATGATCGGAATTGTTCTTGCTGTTGCATCCGCATTCGTATATGGTGGATATCTGATTGCGAATGAAAAAGGACCGGCAAATGAATTACCGATTGAAGTGAAGCTTTTTTATGTATCACTTCCGGGAACAATTTTGTACTGTTTTATTGCTCCGATGACAGGCACTTTAGTTGCACCGCCAAAGAGCATAGATGTTGCATTTATCATTGCAGTAGGCTTATTTAATGCAGGCGGATATTTCTTTATGATGTATGGAATCAGTAAACTCGGAGCAGCAATCGCATCTTTTGTCTCCATGCTGGAGCCAATTGTCAGTGTGATTTTCAGTACACTCTGGTTCCATGATCCGGTCACGATTGGGATAGTAGTCGGAGGTGGACTTGTCATGGCAAGTATCTTGCTGATTGCCATAGACGGGGCGAAGAAGGGAAATAGTGCATAGCAATCCGGACGGATTGTTACATATAAAATTAAATTTGCAGGAGGAAACTATCATGAGTAAAAGAAACGTAAACAGTGAAAAAGCACCGGCAGCAATCGGACCATATTCACAGGCAATCGAAGTGGAAGGAACGATTTATGTGTCTGGTCAGCTCCCGATTGATGCAGCAACAGGAGAATTTGCATCAGATGAGATCAAAGGACAGACAAAGCAGTCTCTGGAAAATATTGCAGCAATCCTCAAAGAAGCAGGATGCACAATGGAGAATGTCGTAAAAACAACAGTTTTATTGCAGGATATGAATGATTTTGCAGCAATGAACGAAGTATACGCCGGATATTTCTCAGCACCATTCCCGGCAAGAGCAGCTTTCGAAGTAGCAAAACTTCCAAAAGGTGCAAAGGTTGAGATTGAAGCTGTTGCAAAACGCTAATGAAACAAATTACATGATAAGAGATAAGGAAATGCAGTTGATAGTCAGCTGCATTTTTTGTGTCCGTCAGTAAAATTAATGATGTGGGATAATGATGCGAAAATATAATTCTTGTACATTTGTTTATGGTATGTTATACTACTTTCACGCAGATAATGTTCTTATTATCTGCAAAAGTATCTAAATAATTTCAATCATTTCGGAGCCTAAGAATGATCGGGCATAAATTCCAAAGTGATGAACAGTTGAGAAACAATATAGTGCGAAATTTGCCTCCGGATATATTTACTCCTGGCTGTTGCCGTGCTATTTTGCTGGGAGGAAGGTAGAAATGAAAAAGGAAGTGTGCTATACTAAAACGAATAAGAAAAGAAGAGTAACAGGAGAGACAGGAATGAAATATGCAGATCCTTATACTCCGGGTGCAGGATTTATGCCAGGACATATTGCAGGACGAAAAGAGACACTGGAAAGAGCAGAAAAATATTTGAATACAATCGTATTAGGATATCCTCAGCAGTCCGTAATTTATTACGGATTACGTGGTGTAGGAAAGACGGTGTTGTTAAATGCAATAGAATGTAAAACGGATGATATGCCAATTTTAATGGGACATATTGAGATTGCAGAGAAAAGAAATTTTACACAGCAGATTACGAATTATTCTAAAAAATTCATTCATAAGATGAGTTTTAAAGAAACTGCGAAAGATTTTGTCAGCAGAGTGCAGGACTTATTAAAAGCATTTACAGTCACTTATAATCCAGAAGATCAGTCTTTCAAAGTTGGAATGGAAGAACGGGAGTATATTGTGACAGGAGATCTGTCGGAGGATCTGACAGATTTATTTGTTGCAATGGGAAAGATGGCTGATAAAACCGGGTACGCAATTTGTTTTTTTGTTGATGAGATTCAGTATATGAAAGAGGAGGAGATTGCGGCTCTTGTAAATGCTATCCACAGGTGTAATCAATTGCGCTTGCCTCTTATGATTTTTGGTGCCGGATTGCCTAAGATTTTGAAAACGCTTGGAAAAGTGAAATCATATTCGGAAAGACTTTTTCGTTTTGAGGAGATTGATGCATTATCAGGGCAGGATGCAAAGGATGCCATCGTAAAGCCGGCAGAGCCACTTGGCGGAAGTTATACAGAAGAAGCTTTAAGATGGATTATCAGTGAGACGCAAGGATATCCGTATTTTATACAGGAATTATGCAGTGCTATATGGGAGCATCTGAATCCGGAACAGACGGTGATAGGTATCGATGATGTAAAAGGGGCCGTTTTAAAATTTTATGAAAATCTCGACCGCGGATTTTACAGGCTTCGCTATGACCGATGTACACCAAAAGAAAAAATGTTTATTTTTGCAATGGCGAAATGTGAGAAATTACCATGTTCGATTTCGAATGTCGCTAAAATTATGGAAACAGAAGTCTCTTCAATATCGCCTTACCGGGCACAACTCATTAATAAAAGTATGATCTATGCAACGGGATATGCGGAGATTGATTTCACAGTGCCGGGGTTCGACCAGTTTTTAAAACGTCTGAATCCGGAACTTCAATTAGATGAGGTAGAGAAAGTTCAGAAAGGGGATGCAGGTGATGAGTAAGGAGCTTTTAAATTATACACAGAACCGGGAACTTTCCTGGTTGAAATTCAATCACAGAGTATTGGAAGAGGCACAGGACGAGTCGGTGCCGCTTCTTGAAAGGATGAAATTCGTTGCAATTTTCACCAGCAATCTGGATGAATTCTTTATGATTCGTGTTGGAAGTCTTTATGATATGGTGCACACAGATGCCAAGGCAAAAGACAGCCGGTCCGGCATGACAGCGCAGGAGCAGATTCAGGCAATTCTGGAAGAAGTGGCACCATTGTATAAAGAACGTGATAAGACGTATTCTGAGATAAAAAAAGAATTACATCCATATGGTGTGTGTGGGCTTGATTATAAAGAGTTGGAGCCTCAGGAAAAGAAATATGTAAAGCATTATTTTAAAAATCAGATATTACCAATTCTTTCCCCGCAGATTGTGGATGCGAATCATCCATTTCCGCATCTTTTGAATAAAGAATTGTATGTAACGGCAAGTTTGAAGATGGATAACAAAAGTATGATGGGAATTGTTCCGGTGCCACAGTTCGTGTCGGACATTTTGTGCCTTCCGGGACATGATATCCGATACATTCGTATGGAAAAGGTCATCATGGAGCATCTGAACCTGGTATTTCCGAAGTACGAAGTGTCGGAAGCGAATTATATCTGTGTAACGAGAAATGCTGATGTGTCTCCGGATGACGAGGCTTTGGAAGTGACGGATGACTTCCGGTATCTTATGCAGCAGACTATTCACAAACGCCGCCGTATGGCGGTAGTCAGACTGGAGACTGCAAATAAACTGTCTGAAGAGACACAGAAATATTTCTGTGAGAAGTTTGAGATTGAGCCGAATCAGATTTTTCGAACAAAGATGCCGATGAAATTAGATTATATTTTTGGTATCAGTGGGAATTTACCGGAAGCTATGAAACGCTCTCTGACTTATACGCCATTTTCGCCACAGAACAGTGGGCATGTGGCAGCAGGTAATGTGATGCGCCAGATAAAGAAAAAAGATATCCTGTTATTCTATCCGTATGAGAGTATGGATCCGTTTTTGCGCCTTATAAAAGAAGCGTCGGTGAATCCGGATGTTATGACGATCAAGATTACGATTTATCGTCTGGCAAAGAAAGCAAGGCTGGTAGAATATCTGTGTGCGGCAGCAGAAAACGGAAAAGAAGTAACGGCTCTGATCGAACTGCGTGCAAGATTTGATGAGCAGAATAATATTGACTGGTCTGAGCGCTTGGAAGAAGCAGGGTGCCGTGTGATCTATGGATTTGACGGTTATAAGGTGCATTCAAAGATCTGTCTTATTACTTATAGAAGCCGCGGAGAAATCCAGTATATTACACAGATTGGAACTGGTAATTACAATGAAAAGACAGCGGCAATGTATACAGATCTGTCGCTCATGACAGCAAATCCGGCAATAGGGAAAGATGCGGCAGAATTCTTTAAAAATATGTCAATTGGTAATCTGGCAGGACAATATGATTATTTGATCGTATCACCGACCAGCCTGAAGCAGAAGATTCTTTATCTGATGGATGAGGAAATCAAAAAAGGTTCGAATGGGCGGATCATTATGAAAATGAATTCTGTTACGGACGTAGATTTTATACAGAAAGTATCAGAAGCATCTCGCTCAGGAGTGAAAGTGGATCTGATCGTGCGGGGAATCTGTTGTATTTTGCCGGGTGTAACTGGTTATACGGACAATGTCCGTGTGATGAGTGTTGTCGGAAGATATCTGGAGCATCCGCGTATTTTCAGTTTTGGAAGTGGAAATGATCAGAAGATTTATATTGGATCAGCAGACATGATGACACGTAATACTGAGAAGCGTGTAGAAGTAGCTGCCCCGATACTGGATCAGGATATCTGCAGGCAGATCAATCACTATTTGAAAGTGATGTTAAGTGATAATGTAAAAGCAAGAGTTCTTGGAAGTGACGGAAAATACAGGCGTAAAGAGCAGAAAGAACTGTATATTGATTCACAGAATGTCTTTATGCAAGAGGCATTGCAGGCAAAACCGCCACAGGAATTACCAGAGAAAATTGGTTTATTGAAAAAGATTAAGAGAATTTTTCATAGATGATTATGAAAAAATGTCTGTATATATGAGTAGTAAAATAAATGTGGATATAATTGAAAACGTAAAAATACTATCAGCAAGATGGTTGAGAAGCTGTTATCAAAAGCATGATTTGAAGGATATAAAAATAATACAGGCACAGTAAAAAAAGTAAGGAGTTAACGTAATAAATATGGGGAAATCACTATATATAGCTGAGAAACCCAGTGTTGCACAGGAGTTTGCGAAGGCATTGAAGCTGAACACCAGAAGGCAGGACGGGTATCTGGAATCAGAGGATTCCATTGTGACCTGGTGTGTAGGACATCTGGTGACTATGAGTTATCCGGAGGAGTATGATCCTGCCTTGAAAAAATGGAGTCTTCAGACGCTGCCGTTTATACCGACAAGATTCAAATATGAAGTTATACCGTCGGTAGCGAAACAGTATAAGATTGTAGCAGGGCTTTTGAACCGACCGGATGTAGAGACTATCTATGTCTGTACCGATTCAGGACGCGAGGGAGAATATATTTACCGTCTGGTAGAACAACAGGCGCAGGTACATGGAAAAAATAGACGAAGAGTGTGGATCGATTCCCAGACAGAGGAGGAAATACTGCGAGGAATCCGCGAGGCAAAGGATTTAAGTGAGTATGACAATCTGGCAAGTGCTGCTTATCTGCGAGCCAAGGAAGATTATCTCATGGGAATCAATTTTTCAAGATTATTGACATTAAAATATGGAAATAGCATTTCTAATTATCTTGGAACGGATTATTCAGTTGTTTCTGTAGGGCGTGTAATGACTTGTGTTCTTGGAATGGTTGTAAGAAGAGAACGCGAGATCCGTGAGTTCATCGAGACCCCGTTTTATCGTATTCTTGCGACAATTGGAGAACAGGGTCAGACATTTGAAGGAGAATGGCGCGCAGTAAAGGGTTCCAAGTGGTTCGAGTCATTTGATCTATATAAGGAAAATGGATTTAAAGAGCGCGAAAAGGCGCAGCAGGTCATAGATTATCTGACGCAGGAACAACCGGTAACAGGTCAGATTGCGTCTATTGAAAAGAAAAAGGAAAAGAAAAATCCACCGTTGTTATTTAACTTGGCGGAGCTGCAGAATGAATGTTCGAAACGCTTTAAAATCAGTCCGGATGAGACACTGAAAATTGCGCAGGAACTTTATGAAAAGAAATTGACGACCTATCCGAGAACCGATGCGCGTGTGCTTTCCACGGCTGTGGCAAAAGAGATACATAAGAATCTCAATGGACTTATGAAATATGAGCCGGCAGTTTTGTTTTTACAGGAGATTGTAGGATTCGGAAGTCATAAAGGTCTGGCGAAGACAAGATATGTCAATGACAAACAGATTACCGATCACTATGCCATTATTCCAACCGGACAAGGCATGAGTGCGCTAAGTGGACTTTCCTGGACGTCACGGGCGGTCTATGATGTAATCGTAAGACGATTTTTAAGTATATTTTATCCGGCGGCGGTTTATCAGAAGGTTGCCATTACAACAAAGGTAAAAGAAGAGTCTTTCTTTGCAAGCTTTAAAGTACTGGCAGAGCCTGGCTACTTAAAAGTTGTGGGAGTTCCGGGAGAAAAGAAGGGAGAATCTGGCAGCGCTGCAGGAGCAGAAGACAGAAATGTAAGTGGAAGTGTGACTTCCGCAGAAACAGGTGATGGTTCCGGTGATAACAATTCGGGTGACAATGGTGACGGTAACGAAGATATGGCATCTTCCCAGGCATTTTTTGAAAAAATCCAAAGCCTGAAAAAAGGGATGACTCTCCCAATCCAGGGAATGGAGATTAAGGAAGGAAAGACATCTCCACCGAAACGCTATAATTCCGGTTCCCTGATCCTTGCTATGGAAAATGCAGGACAATTGATTGAAGACGAAGAGCTTCGCGCACAGATTAAAGGAAGTGGAATCGGAACCAGTGCGACCAGAGGTGAAATCCTAAAGAAGCTTTTTAACAATAAATATCTGGCACTCAATAAGAAGACACAGATTGTCACACCGACCATGCTTGGAGAAATGATCTATGATGTGGTTGACCATTCTGTACGGTCGCTTTTGAATCCGGAGCTGACAGCAAGCTGGGAGAAGGGACTGACCTATGTGGCTGACGGAGATATCACCTCTGACGAGTATATGATGAAACTGGACCGCTTTGTGTCCAGCCGCACGGAAGGCGTCAAAGGACTGAATAATCAATATCAGCTCCGCGCCTGTTATGACCGGGTTGCACCGTTTTATAAGAATGAGAAGCGGACGACGAAGTACGCAAAATCCGGGCGTGCAAAGAGTGGAACAAAGACCGGTGCAAAATCGGGCAGTAAGTCTAGTGGAAGAAAGAGTACAAAGACAGTAAATGCCAGCAAATAGGTACAATAAAAAAGATTAAAAAAAATAATAAGTAAACTGTGAGCAGGAGGAGTTTAGAAATGTTCGAAGAAATGACAGTAGCAAAGATGTATAATCTTAATGAGACAATTGCAAAGGATATCTTTGAAGGAGTGACTTACCCATGGGAAGTACTTCCGAAGATCAGTGATTTCATTGTAAAACTGGGAGAGACACTTCCGGCAGACGAGTATGATAAAGTAGGAGAAAATGTGTGGATTGCAAAATCTGCAAAAGTATTTGAATCAGCATATATCCACGGACCGGCAATCATCGGAAAAGATGCAGAGGTTCGCCACTGCGCATTTATCCGTGGCAATGCAATTGTAGGAGAGGGAGCCGTAGTCGGAAACTCTACAGAACTTAAGAATGTTATACTGTTCAATAAAGTACAGGTTCCACATTACAACTATGTTGGAGATTCCGTACTTGGATACAAAGCACATATGGGAGCAGGATCTATCACTTCCAATGTAAAATCAGACAAGAAACTGGTCGTAGTAAAATCGCCAGAAGGACAGATTGAGACCGGAATCAAGAAATTCGGAGCCATGCTCGGTGATGAAGTAGAAGTTGGCTGCGGAACAGTATTGAATCCGGGAAGTGTAGTCGGAAGCCACAGCAATATCTACCCGCTGTCCAGTGTCAGAGGATTCGTACCTGCAAACAGTATCTACAAAAAGCAGGGTGAAGTAGTAGAGAAATATTAAAAATCCGCATGTATCCAATTATATAAAAACACAGAAAGAGGCTGTACACGATTGTACAGCCTCTTTCTGTGTTTTTAGAAATATCTGGCATGGGAAGGCAGTGCCCCAAAAAACGGAAGAGGTGACAGAAAAAACAAGTTCTCTGTATTGACAATACATTTCCCGTATGGTATTGTATAAAAAGACTTTAACACTTTAAAGCGCAACGGTTTAAAGTAACAAATTTAAACAAAAGACTAGTTATTTGGAGGAATGAGAGATGTCAAAGGAAGTATTATGTATTATCTTGCTTGTCGTGTTCTTTGCGATTATGATCTATGTCGGATTTTATTCCAGAAAGCATGCGACAGATGTGAATGGTTTTGTTCTTGGAGGGCGTGGCGTTGGTCCGTGGCTGACGGCTTTTGCATTTGGAACGTCATATTTTTCAGCTGTTATTTTTGTAGGCTATGCGGGACAGTTTGGATGGAACTTTGGTCTTGCCAGTACATGGGCGGGGCTTGGAAATGCATTTATCGGGTCATTGCTTGCATGGAATGTGCTTGGAAGAAGAACCCGTATTATGACACAGCATGTAGATGCTAAGACGATGCCGGATTTCTTTGGTAAGAGATTTGACAGTGTGCCGCTTAAGGTAACGGCATCAGTCATTGTATTCATTTTTCTGATTCCGTACACGGCGTCCTTATACAATGGACTTTCCAGTCTCTTTGGACTTGTGTTTGATATTCCCTACTGGTTTGTTATTTTAATTATGGCGGTACTGACTGGATTCTATGTTATTTTCGGTGGATACATGGCAACGGCGATCAATGATTTTATTCAGGGAATCATTATGCTGTTTGGAATCTGCGCAGTAATCGGAGCAGTACTTGCCGACAATGGAGGATTTCAGGAGGCAACAAAGGCGTTGGCTTCTGTGACAGGCGACGCGGGCTGGCAGGGAGCATACACCGCATTTCTTGGACCGGATCCGCTGGCGCTTTTATTTGTGGTAATTCTGACTTCCCTTGGAACATGGGGGCTGCCACAGATGGTCGGTAAATTTTATGCCATTAAGAGCGAGAAAGATATACATAAAGGAACGGTTATATCCACAGTGTTTGCCATTATTGTTGCCGGAGGCTGTTATTTCCTTGGAGGATTCGGAAGACTGTATGCAGATAAAGTAACCATCAATCCAACCACCGGGAAACCGCTGTTTGACACCATTGTGCCGACCATGTTATCTACACTTCCGGCACTTGTCATAGCGGTGGTCATTGTGCTTGTATTATCCGCATCTATGTCCACCCTTTCATCACTGGTGCTGACATCAAGTTCTACATTTACACTGGATGTGATCAAGCCTGCATCTAAGAAAGAAATGTCTGAGAAAAAGCAGGTGTTTGTTATGAGAATGTTTATTGTATTTTTTATTTTTGTATCGGCAGTGATTGCAATCTTTAAAGATGCACATCCGGAAGTAACATTTATCGCACAGATGATGGGAGTTTCCTGGGGCGCTCTTGCAGGATCATTTTTGGCACCGTTCTTATATGGATTATACTGGAAAGGCGTGACAAAAGCTTCTGCATTTGTTTGTTTTATATGGGGGTGTGCGGTAGCAGTAATCCAGCTTGTCATTACACTTGGAGGAGTTGATGTGAGCGGCTGGGGACCGGTACTTGGATACATTTTCAAATCTTCAATCAATTCCGGTGTGATCGCTATGGTTGGTGGACTTATTCTTGTTCCGGTTGTAAGTCTCTTTACAAAGAAACAGGAGAAGAAAGTAATCGATGATCTGTTTGCATGTTATGAAGAGAAAGTTATGACGACAAGAAAAGAAGCTCTTGAGGATGAGTAAAAAATGACAGAAAAATTGAGCCTTGAACTCAAAAAAGCATAAGGATATTAAAAAAAATCAAGGAAAGTGATTAAATATGTCACTTTCCTTTTTTTTATTCCTGTGTTAGTATGAGTGAGTCTTAAAAAAAGACAACTAATTTGATGAAAATTAATTTGGAAGGGTGATAGATATGAATAATTTTGAAAAGTACGAAAAGACTTATTTTATGCCACCGGTCGTCACATATGATTGGGTGAAGAAGACAGAGATTGAAAAACCGCCGGTATGGTGTAGTGTTGACCTGCGAGATGGTAACCAGGCGCTGATCGAGCCAATGAGTCTTGAGGAAAAGTTGGAGTTCTTCCAGATGTTAGTAGATATCGGATTTAAGGAGATTGAGGTTGGATTCCCGGCAGCATCCGATACCGAGTACAAGTTCATGAGAACGCTGATTGAGAAGAATATGATCCCAGATGATGTGACCGTTCAGGTACTGACTCAGGCAAGAGAGCATATTATTAAGAAGACATTTGAAGCTGTTAAGGGTGCGCCTCATGCGGTGATCCATCTGTACAACTCCACATCTGTTGCACAGAGAGAGCAGGTATTCAGAAAAAGCAAAGAGCAGATCAAGAAGATTGCAGTCGATGGAGCAGAATTACTTCTGAAGCTGGCAAATGAGACAGATGGTAACTTTACATTTGAATACAGCCCGGAGAGTTTCTCTGGAACAGAGGTTGATTATGCGGTCGAAGTTTGTAATGCAGTCTTGGACGTATGGAAACCAAGTGCGGACAACAAGGCAATCATCAATATTCCGACAACCGTTGAAAATGCGATCCCACATGTATTTGCATGCCAGTTAGAGTATGTAGATAAAAATCTGAAATACAGAGATAATGTTGTATTAAGCCTTCATCCACACAATGACCGTGGTTGTGGTGTTGCAACTGCGGAACTTGGAATTCTGGCAGGAGCTGACCGTATCGAAGGTACATTATTTGGAAATGGAGAGCGTACCGGTAATGTAGATATTGTGACATTAGGTTTAAATATGTTCTCTCACGGAGTAGATCCAAAGCTTGATTTTACTGATATGCACCATATTCGCGAAACTTATGAGAGACTGACAAGAATGCATGTCTATGAGCGTCAGCCATATGCAGGAGATCTGGTATTTACAGCATTTTCAGGATCACATCAGGATGCTATTGCAAAAGGAATGGCGTGGAGAGAAGAGAAGAAGTGCGATACATGGACAGTTCCATATCTGCCGATCGATCCACAGGATGTTGGAAGAAAATACGATTCAGATGTTATCCGCATCAACAGCCAGTCTGGTAAAGGTGGTGTGAACTACATTCTGAAACAGAGCCATGGAATCAATCTTCCAAAAGAGATGCGTGAGGAAGTCGGATATCTTGTGAAAGGTATTTCTGACCGTGCACATAAAGAGCTGACTCCGGAACTTGTATATCAGATTTTCTCTGATAATTACATTAATACAAAACCGGTATTCCATATTGACGAGTGTCATTTCAAACAGGTCAATGGAATTACAGCTGAGGTTACGATCAATCATGAGAAAGAGAGCCAGGCCATCACCGCAACGGGTAATGGACGTTTGGATGCGGTCAGCAATGCAATCAAACAGTATTTCAACGTCAGCTATGAACTGAGCTTTTACGAGGAACATTCTCTGACAAAAGGATCATCCTCCAAGGCTGTTGCATATGTTGGTATAATCTGCCAAGGAAAGACATTTTGGGGTGTTGGAATTGACGCCGATATTATCAAGGCATCCATTGAGGCACTCACAGTTGCAGTTAATAAGCTGGAAGAGATTGGAAATTCCAATACATGTAAAGACGCACGTATGATTGAAATTATGAATTATATTCAGGAGAACTATATTGATATTACATTAGATGACCTTGCTGAGAAGTTCTTCTTGTCTAAACCATACATTTCCAAATACATTAAGGAGAAATCCGGCGTCACATTTGGAGAACTGGTAAAGAAAATCCGTATGAAGAAAGCAAGAGCACTTCTTAAGAGCAGCAATATGACAGTGGAAAATATTGCATTATCTGTCGGATATCAGAATGTGGAGCATTTCAATCGATTGTTCAAAAAGGCATATAATATGACTCCAATTCAATTTAGAAATGAAAAATAAACAGAATTTATAGACCTATAAAAGCGGTTTTGAGCTAATTGCCCAAACCGCTTTTTGATTTTTAACAAAAGTCATAAATAATTAACAAAATTTGTCAAATCCTTAACAAATATGCCTTGTAGGCGTTGCCATTTTTCGGTAAAAAAGTTATAATAAATTCGGCGAAATTTTGGTATAACCATATTTTAATAAAGAAAATGGAGGGCTAAATTATGGGCAACATGGCAACAGAAAATGCAGCAGGTAATCGCATTGAACAGTTACTTGATGCAGGCAGCTTTGTTGAAATCGGCGGAGCAGTAACAGCCAGAACAACAGATTTCAACATGCAGGAAAAGAAAACTCCGGCAGACGGTGTCATTACCGGTTATGGAGTGATCGATGGTAATCTGGTATATGTGTACAGCCAGGACGCTTCAGTATTGAAGGGATCAATTGGTGAGATGCATGCCAGAAAGATCGCGAACATTTATGATATGGCAATGAAGATGGGGGCTCCTGTTATTGGACTTGTAGATTGTGCAGGTCTCAGACTTCAGGAGGCAACAGACGCACTTGAGGCATTTGGAACATTATATTTAAAACAATCACTTGCATCAGGAGTAATTCCACAGATTACAGCAATTTTCGGAACCTGTGGCGGAGGCTTGTCCTTAGTACCAGCTCTTACAGATTTTACATTTATGGAAGAAAAGAATGCGAAGTTATTCGTAAATTCTCCGAATGCGATTCCAGGAAATACAGTAGATAAATGTGATACATCTTCTGCAAAATTCCAAAGTGAAAAGACAGGTCTTGTAGATGGTGTCGGAACAGAAGAAGAGATTCTTTCAGAGATTCGTACATTAGTAAGCATTTTACCATGTAATAATGAGGAAGATGCATCATACACAGAATGTTCAGATGATCTGAATCGTGCATGTTCAGAGATTGAAAATGCAACAGAAGATACAGCAATAGCCCTTGCTGAAATCGCAGATGATCATGTATTCTTTGAGACTCAGAAGAATCATGCAAAAGACATGGTAACAGGCTTTATTCGTTTGAATGGTATGACAGTTGGTGCTGTTGCGAACAGATCTAAAGTTTATGATGAGAATGCAGAAGTTGTAGAAGAGTTTGATGGAGCACTTTCTGCAAGAGGCGCAAGAAAAGCAGCCAGATTTGTAGAGTTCTGTGATGCATTTAATATTCCGGTTCTTACACTGACGAATGTATCAGGATTTGCAGCAACTATGTGTGCAGAAAGAAGCCTTGCAAAGGCAGCAGCAAAATTAACTTATGCATTTGCAAATGCAACTGTACCAAAAGTTAACGTTGTAATCGGAAAAGCATTTGGAAGTGCTTATGTGACAATGAACAGTAAATCTCTTGGTGCTGATATGGTCTATGCATGGCCGACAGCAGAAATCGGAATGATGGAAGCAGATCTTGCAGCAAAAATTATGTATGCAGATGCTGATGCTGAGACAATCAACGAGAAAGCAAAAGAATATGCCGAGCTTCAGTCCAGTCCGGTTTCCGCAGCAAGAAGAGGTTATGTAGATACAATTATCCAGCCTGCTGACACTAGAAAATATGTCATCGGAGCATTTGAGATGTTATTTACAAAAAGAGAAGAAAGCCCGATGAAAAAGCATGGAACAGTTTAGAGAGGTGAGGCAAAGTGAAGAAAAAGATTAGCTTATTGCTCTGCCTGATGATGACCGCAATCGTATGCCTGACAGGATGTGGTAAGACACAGACTACTTTGGAATATGATGAGGCAATGATCGAGCAGGAGACAGAGTTTCTGATAAACTACTGCCAGAATGTAGACAGTGATACACTGGCACAGTGGAACGACCAGAACGAATTCAGCAAAGAGTATCAGTTCATGATGTCTGGATTGAAGTTCACACCGGACAGCTTTGATGGCGCAGTTGACAGCTGGCAGGCAGGAATCAAAGAATGCGGTGAGTATGTCGGACATGGAGATTATACATTTGAAGCGAAAGATGATGAGCTGACAGTATCTGTACCGGCACAGTTCAAAGATCGTGATGCTACGATTGAATTTGTGTTTGATAAAGATTTATACCTTGAAAGTATGACAGTCAGTGCGAAGTTCTCACTTGGAGAGATTATGGAAAAGGCAGGCTTAAATACACTGCTTGGAATGGGAACTGTATTTGCAGTACTGATCTTCATTTCATTCCTGATTTCTTTGTTTAAATACATTCCGGCAATCCAGAATGTATTTGGCAAGAAAAAAGATGAGAAGAAAGATGAAACGAAAGCGGCTGTAAGTGAGACAGTCGAAGAAGTGGATGAAACTGATGATCTGGAATTGATTGCTGTTATTTCAGCAGCAATTGCAGCAGCAGAAGAGACAACGACAGATGGATTTGTTGTCCGCAGCATTAAGCGCCGTCCGTCAAATAAATGGAATTCATAGTGAGTAATTAAGGAGGATATCAGAATGAAAAATTATACAATTACAGTGAATGGTAATGTTTATGATGTAACAGTAGAAGAGACAGGAGCAGGCGCAGCACCTGCACCAGCTGCACCGAAAGCAGCACCAAAAGCAGCTCCAAAGGCAGCACCGAAAGCGGCAGCAGGAGCAGCCGGATCTATTGAAGTAAAAGCAGGAGCAGCCGGAAAAGTATTCAAACTTGACACTACTGTAGGTCAGGCAGTGAAGAAGGGTGATGCTGTTCTTACAATCGAGGCAATGAAGATGGAAATCCCAGTTGTAGCACCGGAAGATGGAACTGTAGCAAGCATCAACGTAGCTGTTGGTGATGCAATCGAATCCGGAGCAGTATTAGCAACATTGAAATAATACTGCCGACACATATACGACTGGAGGTTAAGAAATGGAATATATAACAACAACATTAGGAAACCTCGTGCATCAGACGGCGTTTTTTAGTCTTACATGGGGCAATGTGGTCATGATTGCGGTGGCTTGTTTCTTCTTGTACCTGGCAATCAGACATGGATTTGAGCCTCTGCTTCTTGTGCCAATTGCATTTGGTATGCTGCTTGTAAATATCTATCCGGATATTATGTTGCATGCAGAGGATGCATCAAATGGAACGGGTGGACTTCTCTACTATTTCTATAAGCTGGATGAGTGGTCAATTCTTCCGTCACTGATCTTCCTTGGAGTAGGTGCGATGACAGACTTTGGACCGTTGATTGCGAATCCAAAGAGTTTCCTTCTTGGAGCAGCAGCACAGTTCGGTATTTTTGCTGCATACCTTGGAGCAATGTGCATGGGATTCTCCGACAAGGCAGCGGCAGCAATCTCAATTATTGGAGGAGCAGATGGACCGACATCTATCTTCCTCGCAGGTAAACTGCAGCAGACGGCGATCATGGGACCAATTGCAGTGGCGGCCTATTCTTATATGTCACTGGTGCCGATTATTCAGCCACCGATTATGAAATTACTTACAACGGAGAAAGAACGTAAGATCAGAATGGAACAGTTAAGACCTGTATCTAAACTCGAGAAGATTCTCTTCCCGATTATTGTTACAATTGTAGTCTGCGTCATTCTTCCAACAACAGCACCACTTGTAGGTATGTTGATGCTTGGTAACCTGTTCCGTGAGTCAGGTGTCGTTAGACAGTTGACAGAGACAGCATCCAATGCATTGATGTATATTGTAGTTATCCTGCTTGGTACATCAGTAGGAGCTACAACAAGTGCGGAAGCATTCCTGAACTTTGATACATTGAAAATCGTTGTGTTAGGTCTGATCGCATTTGCATTTGGTACAGCAGCCGGAGTTGTATTTGGTAAAATCATGTGTGCGTTTACACATGGAAAAGTAAACCCTCTGATTGGTTCAGCAGGAGTTTCCGCGGTTCCTATGGCTGCGCGTGTATCTCAGAAGGTCGGTGCAGAGGCAGATCCAACGAACTTCCTTCTGATGCATGCAATGGGACCGAACGTAGCTGGTGTTATCGGTACTGCCGTAGCTGCAGGTACATTCATGGCAATCTTTGGAGTAATGTAACAGTCAATATTGTAATTGACAATATATGGAGGAAATTATAATGGCAGAAATTGAAAAAAAACCAATTAAGATAACGGAAACAGTTCTGCGTGATGCGCATCAGTCTTTGATCGCTACTCGTATGACTACAGAGCAGATGCTTCCGATTGTGGAAAAGATGGACAAAGTTGGATATCATTCTGTAGAGTGCTGGGGTGGTGCTACATTTGATGCATCTCTTCGTTTCCTGAAAGAAGATCCATGGGACAGACTTCGCAAATTCCGTGATGGATTTAAAAATACAAAATTACAGATGTTATTCCGTGGGCAGAATATCCTTGGATATCGTCCATATGCTGATGATGTGGTAAGATATTTTGTGCAGAAATCTGTTGCAAATGGAATAGATATTATTCGTATTTTTGACTGCCTGAATGATCTTCGCAACCTTCAGACAGCAGTAGATGCAGCAAATGAGGAAAAAGCAGAGGCGCAGGTAGCTCTTTCTTATACACTTGGTGATGCTTATACACTGGATTACTGGGTAGAGACAGCGAAGAGAATTGAGGATATGGGAGCAAGTTCTATCTGTATCAAAGATATGGCCGGACTTCTTGTACCATACAAAGCAACAGAGCTTGTACAGGCATTGAAAGAAGCTGTAGATCTTCCGATTCAGCTTCATACCCACTATACGTCAGGAGAGGCGTCTATGACTTACTTAAAGGCTGTAGAGGCAGGGGTCGATGTAATTGATACTGCAATGTCACCATTTGCACTTGGAACATCACAGCCGGCTACAGAGGTTATGGTTGAGACATTTAAGGGAACTCCTTATGACAGCGGACTGGATCAGAACTTACTGGCAGAGATTGCTGATTACTTCAGACCGATTCGTGATGAGGCTCTTGAGAGTGGACTTCTGAATCCTAAGAACTTAGGTGTTAATATTAAGACACTTCTTTATCAGGTACCGGGAGGAATGTTGTCTAACCTGACTTCCCAGTTAAAAGAACAGGGAGCGGAGGATAGATTCTACGACGTACTTGAGGAGGTCCCAAGAGTTCGTAAAGATCTTGGTGAACCGCCACTTGTAACACCATCTTCACAGATTGTAGGTACACAGGCTGTATTTAATGTGCTGATGGGAGAACGCTACAAAGTTGCAACACAGG
Source organism: Dorea sp. 210702-DFI.3.125 (assembly GCF_020560945.1). Classification (NCBI taxonomy): domain Bacteria; kingdom Bacillati; phylum Bacillota; class Clostridia; order Lachnospirales; family Lachnospiraceae; genus Dorea; species Dorea sp. 210702-DFI.3.125. Next base: position 218,209 of record NZ_JAJCNF010000001.1, on the reverse strand, counting down.
AGACAAAAGACATCTTAAGTGGAAAATATGGTAAGACAGCAAAACCATTTAATCCAGATGTCGTAAAGAAAGTTCTTGGAGATAATCCGGAAGTTATCACTTGCCGTCCGGCAGATTTGATTCCGGATGAGCTTGACACACTCAGAAAAGAATGTGCTCAGTGGATCCAGCAGGATGAAGATGTATTATCTTATGCATTGTTCCCACAGGTAGCAACAGAGTTTTTCAAATATCGTCAGGCACAGCAGACAAAGGTCGACCAGACAATTGCTGATACTGAGAATGGAAGTTATCCAGTATAGCAGAATATAAAATAATGAAAACGGGCGGAAAGTCAAAGATGCATTTATGCGGAAGATTTTCCGCCTGTTTTATTATGCTGGCTTAAAAAAGATATCAGAGGTGCGCAGTAGAAGTATTTAAGGCAGATTTGAGATAGATTAAGATAGAATTAAGATAGATGATTGAGATAGATAGGATTAATGGTTGAAGATTTCTCTTTTACATCTTATAATAGAAACGATGTAATAGAAAAGGAAGACGCTATATGGGAACACAAAATGAATTAGTGCAAAGATTAGAAGACGGATATAACAAGTTCAGTAAAGGGCAGAAAAAGCTGGCAGATTTTATCCGTGAAGATTATGATAAAGCAGCATTTATGACGGCTGCAAAAATGGGTGAAGAGGTTGGAGTCAGTGAATCGACAGTTGTAAGATTTGCAACAGCTCTTGGATATGAAGGTTATCCCCAGTTTCAAAGGGCGCTTGGCGAGATGGTCCGTACAAAACTTAATTCCATTCAACGAATGGAAGTGACGTATGGACGGATCAGTCAAGGAGAGATTCTAACATCGGTTCTACAGTCGGATATAGAGAAGATAAAGCTGACAATGGAAGGAATTGACCATGAGGCGTTTGAAATGGCTGTAGACACGATTCTGAATGCAAGGCGAGTATATGTAGTCGGAATACGAAGCTGTGCACCACTTGCAAGCTTTCTGTCTTTCTATCTCAATTTGATTTGCGATAATGTGACAGCGGTTCATACGAACAGTTCCAGTGAAATCTTCGAGCAATTGCTGCGAATTGATGAAGAAGATGTGATTATTGGGATTAGTTTCCCGAGATATTCTATGAGAACGCTTAAAGCATTGGAATTTGCAAGCAACAGAAAGGCTAAGGTAATCACGATTACGGATAGTGTACATTCGCCGATGAACCTGTATTCTTCCTGTAATTTGATTGCAAGAAGTGATATGGCTTCGATCGTAGATTCTCTTGTAGCACCACTTAGCGTGATCAATGCTCTTGTGGTGGCACTCTGCATGAAGAAGCAGAAAGAAGTAATCACTACACTGGAGGCGCTGGAAGATATCTGGGATGAGTATCAGGTCTACAGTGGAGATGAACTGAATATGGTAGGCGATACAGTCAAAATGAATGACTAGAATAAGAGGATAATATAAATGAGTCATGTTATTGTAGTAGGTGGCGGAGCAGCGGGAATGTTTGCGGCAATTGCTGCAGCAAAAAACGGACATCAAGTCACGCTGTATGAAAAAAATGAAAAACTAGGAAAGAAAATATTTATTACTGGAAAAGGAAGATGTAATATTACAAATGCCGCAGATATGGAAGAATTGTTTGATGCAGTTGTGACGAATTCTAAGTTTTTGTATAGCAGCTTTTATGGTTATACGAATCAGAATGTGATAGATTTCTTTGAAGATGCAGGGGTGCCAGTGAAGATAGAGAGAGGAAATCGAGTGTTTCCAATCTCGGATCATTCGTCTGATGTTATCCGCGCATTGGAACGGGAAATGAAAAAAGTGGGCGTGAAAGTCTGCTTAAATACAGAAGTGAAAAGTGTAGAAGCTGAAAAAGGCAAGTTTAATAAGGTGGTATTAAAAGATACTACTACACAAACCGCAGATGCATGTATTGTTGCAACAGGTGGATTGTCTTACCGTTCCACAGGATCTACAGGTGATGGATTCCGATTTGCCGAAAACGTTGGGCATAAAGTAACACAATGCTTTCCGTCTCTTGTGCCGATGGAGACAAAAGAACCATGGATCTGTGAATTGCAGGGGCTTTCACTTCGCAATGTAGAAGCAAAGATATTGGATGGAAAGAAAGAATTATATAAAGATTTTGGAGAAATGCTGTTTACACATTTTGGTGTCAGTGGTCCATTGATTATCAGTGCCAGCAGTTATGTGGGCAAAAAATTCATGGATAAAAATGGACAGAAAAAGGAACTGACATTGGAAATTGATCTGAAACCAGCTCTTACAGAAGAACAACTGGATCAGAGAGTGCTGAGAGATTTTGAAGAGAATCATAACCGGCAATTTAAAAATGCAATCACAAAGCTGTTTCCAACTAAATTAATTCCGGTCATGCTGGAACTTGGTGGGATTGATCCGGAGAAAAAGGTTAACAGTATAGAGAAAGAAGAACGGAAACAGTTTGTTCATTTGATCAAGCATTTTCGTATGACGCTTACCGGACTTCGCGACTATCCGGAAGCGATTATTACAAAAGGCGGAGTTAATGTGAAAGAAATTGATCCTGGAACGATGGAATCAAAGCTTGTAAAAGGGTTATATTTTGCGGGAGAAGTACTGGATCTGGATGCATTGACCGGAGGTTTTAATCTGCAGATTGCCTGGTCGACCGGATATGCGGCAGGAAATGCAATCCAGTAATTAAAAGAAATATAAAGCAGATTGAGAAGGAGAAAATATGGGTTATAATGTTGCGATTGATGGCCCGGCTGGTGCAGGAAAAAGTACGATTGCCAAACGGGTTGCGAAAGAAAAAGGATATATATATGTAGATACGGGAGCAATGTATCGCGCGCTTGCTGTCTATTTTTTGGACAAAAAAATTAATCCGGAGAATCTGGATGCTATTGCCGCGACATGTGAAGGTGCAGAAGTGAAAATACAGTATGAACAAGGTGAACAGCAAGTGTATCTGAATGGCGAAAATATTACTTCCAGGCTTCGAAATGAAGAGGTTGGAAATATGGCTTCTAAAGTATCCGCGGTTCCGGAGGTGAGGGCACATTTGCTGAATCTTCAGAAAGAACTTGCAAGAACTCAGGACGTTGTGATGGATGGAAGGGATATTGGAACCTGTGTGTTGCCTGAAGCGGATGTGAAGATTTTCCTGACAGCAAGTGTGGAGACGAGAGCGCTCCGTAGATATAAAGAACTGGAAGAAAAAGGTGTTTCATGTGATTTGGAAGAAATTAAGAAAGATATCAAAGAACGCGATGAACGCGATTGTACAAGAAAAATTGCACCTCTCAGACAGGCGGAAGATGCAGTGTTGATCGATAGCTCAGATATGACAATCGAAGAGGTTGTAAAAGCAATCACAGATAATATCGTGTGAGAAAAAGAAAAGGTGGGATGAACATGCAGGTAGAACTGGCGAAATCGGCAGGATTCTGCTTTGGTGTACAGAGAGCTGTGGATACGGTATATAAGCAAATTGAAGAAAATTCGGCAGAGAAGATCTACACTTATGGTCCGATCATTCACAATGAAGAAGTCATCAAAGACATGGAGAAAAAGGGAGTTGAAGTAATCCTGTCAGAAGAAGAACTCAAGCAGATAGAATCAGGAATCGTGATCATCCGTTCCCACGGCGTTCCAAAGAGAATCTGTGATCTTCTGGATGAAAACGGAGTACGTTATGTAGATGCAACCTGTCCATTTGTGAAGAAAATACATAGGATCGTGGAAGAAAAAAGCCGGGACGGATATCATATTGTAATTATAGGAAACCGTGAACATCCAGAAGTTATGGGAATTGAAGGATGGGCGCAAGGCCCGGCTACGATCATTCAGACAGAAGAGGAAGCAAGGGCATTTGAACTGGTTCCGGAGAGTGAAAAAGTTTGTGTAGTAGCACAGACGACATTTAATTACAATAAATTTAAAGATTTAGTTGAAATTATTTCTGAAAAGCGTTATGATATTATTGTTTTAAATACGATTTGTAATGCAACGAAAGAGCGTCAGGAAGAGGCTTATGACATTGCAAAGCGGGTGGATGCGATGATTGTCATCGGAGACAAGAGAAGCTCAAATACCCAAAAGTTATTTGAAATCTGCAGCAATGCATGTGCGGATACGTACTATATACAGACACTTGGCGATTTGAATATGAATCAATTAAGGTCCGTGGAAACAGTAGGTATTACAGCAGGGGCATCCACGCCCAATAAAATAATTGAGGAGGTTCAAAATAATGTCAGAATTAACTTTTGAACAGATGTTGGAAGAGTCTTTAAAAACAATTAGAAACGGAGAGGTAGTAGACGGTACTGTCATCGATGTTAAACCAGATGAGATCGTTTTAAATATTGGTTACAAAGCAGATGGTATCATTACAAGAAGTGAGTACACGAACGACAGCAATGCAGATCTTACTACTATGGTATCCGTAGGTGACCCTATGACAGTGAAGGTTCTGAAAGTAAACGACGGAGAAGGACAGGTGTTGCTGACATATAAGAGATTAGCTGCCGAGAAAGGTAATGAAAGATTAAAAGAGGCTTATGAGAACCATGAAGTTCTGAAAGCTCCTGTTACACAGATCCTTGGCGGAGGTCTCAGTGTAGTAGTTGATGAAGCAAGAGTATTTATTCCTGCAAGCCTTGTGTCGGATACTTATGAGAAAGATTTGAGCAAATATCAGGACCAGGAAATTGAATTTGTGATCAGCGAGTTCAATCCAAGAAGAAACCGTGTAATCGGTGACAGAAGACAGCTTCTTGTTGCTGAGAAAGCTGAAAAACAGAAAGAGCTGTTTGAGAAGCTTCATGTTGGTGATACAGTAGAAGGTGTTGTTAAGAATGTTACTGACTTTGGTGCATTTATCGATCTTGGTGGAGTTGACGGACTTCTTCATATTTCAGAGATGTCCTGGGGACGTGTTGAGAATCCGAAGAAAGTATTTAAAGTTGGCGATGAGTTAAAGGTTCTTGTAAAAGATATTCACGATACAAAGATTGCTCTTAGCCTGAAATTCCCAGAGTCTAATCCATGGGCTAATGCTGCAGAAGATTATGCTGTTGGAACAGTAATTACAGGTAAAGTTGCAAGAATGACAGACTTCGGTGCATTTGTAGAACTTGCGCCTGGAGTAGATGCATTACTTCATGTATCTCAGATTTCAAAAGCACATGTTGACAAACCGTCAGATGTACTGAAAGTTGGAGAAGAAGTAACAGCTAAGATTGTTGATCTGAATGAAGCAGAGAAGAAGATCAGCCTTAGCATGAAAGCTCTTGAGGCAGCTGATGAAGAGACAGCTGACGCTGAGTAATAGATTATAAGATGCAAATAATAAGGGGCGGAAAGTTGTAGAACTTTCGCCCCTTTACTTTGTTAATAAAAGAACGAGCTGTATTACATAATGTACAAGAAAATCGAAGCTAACACTGGAAAAATCAGATATTTTCTAGTATAGTATAAAAAGACAAATTAGGAAGGAAGGATAAAAGGATGTCATTGTTAACATTTAAAGGTGGAGTTCATCCGAATGACGGCAAAGCTCTGGCAAAAGATAAAGCAATTGTCCAGGTACAGCCGAAAGGTGATCTGGTATATCCGATGTCACAGCATATCGGTGCACCGGCAGTACCGATTGTGGCAAAAGGTGACCATGTCCTTAGAGGACAGATGATTGCGGAAGCCGGTGGTTTTGTATCAGCGCCAATTTACGCATCAGTTTCTGGAACCGTAAAAGTTATTGAACCGCGTTTCACTCCGGCTGGCTCCAAAGTCAACAGCATTGTGATTGAAAATGACGGAGAGTATGAGGAAGTTGAGTACAGTACACCAAAGGCAGTGTCAGAGATGTCAAAAGAAGAAATTCTGAATGCAATCGGAGATGCCGGAATTGTCGGTATGGGTGGAGCTGGATTTCCAACAAAGGTAAAATTATCTCCAAAAGAACCGGATAAGATCGATTATATCATTGCCAATTGTGCGGAGTGTGAGCCTTATATTACAGCAGATTACAGACAGATTTTGGAGCATGGCGAGGAGTTAGTAGAAGGTATGAAGATAATTCTTCGACTGTTTGATAATGCAAAAGGTCTTTTTGGAGTAGAAGATAATAAACCGGACTGTATTGAAAAATTAAAAGAACTGACAAAAGATGAGCCACGTATGGAAGTGCTGAAACTCCAGACAAAGTACCCACAGGGGGGTGAGCGTCAGCTCATTTATGCAACAACTGGACGTGCGATTAATTCATCAATGCTTCCGGCTGATGCTGGTTGTGTTGTAGACAATGTTGCTACGATTTCAGCAATTTACCGTGCAGTTGCAAAAGGTGAGCCATCTATGGATAGAATTGTAACAGTCAGTGGAGATGCAGTTCATGAACCTGGCAACTTCAAAGCGCCATTTGGTATGAATCAGGCAGAATTGATTGAAGCAGCTGGAGGCTATAAGGTTGATCCGGAGAAGATTATTTCCGGAGGTCCGATGATGGGATTTTCTATGTTTACAGTGGATGTTCCGGTAACAAAGACTTCTTCATCCATTCTCTGCTTCACAAAGGATGAAGTTGCACAGTACGAGCCGACAGCATGTATTAATTGTGGAAGATGTGTGGAGGTCTGTCCAAGTCGTCTGATTCCATCAAGACTTGCAGATTATGCGGAACACCATGATGAAGAAGCATTTACGAAACACGAAGGCCTGGAATGCATGGAATGTGGATCTTGTAGTTATGTCTGCCCGGCTAAGCGTCAGTTGAAGCAGGCAATCGGTTCTATGAGAAAAACAGCACTTGCAAATCGCAAGAAGAAATAAGAAAGAATAAGAGGTGAATCAACGTGAGCGATCAAACATTAAAAATGTCATCATCACCACATATCCGTGATAATATGACAACCAGCAAGATTATGCTCATGGTAGTAATTGCACTGCTGCCTGCATCTGCGTTCGGTATATATAATTTTGGAGTTCCGGCGCTCATTATGCTCATCAGTACGACAGCATCTGCAGTACTGACAGAATATATTTATGAAAAATTAATGCACAAAAAAATTACAATCGGAGATTACAGTGCTGTTGTAACAGGACTGCTTCTGGGGCTTAATATGCCACCTACAGCACCATGGTGGATGGGTGCACTTGGAAGTGTATTTGGTATCTTGATTGTAAAACAGCTTTTTGGAGGTCTGGGACAGAACTTTATGAACCCGGCACTTGGAGCAAGATGTTTCCTTTTGATTTCTTTTACAAGTCAGATGACGACATTCGTCTATGACGGAGTAACAGGAGCAACACCACTGGCGCTTCTGAAGTCAGGGAAAGCTGTTAATTCTATGGACATGCTGATCGGAACAATTCCTGGAACAATCGGTGAGACTTCAGTGATTGCAATTATCATTGGAGCAATCTTCTTAATTTTAATGGGAATTATTGATCTTCGTATCCCTGGTACATATATTGTGACATTCGTTATCTTTATTGGTATATTTGGACATTTCCAGAATCCGGCTGTAGGATTTTTTGATGCACAGTATATTACAGCACATCTGTGTGGCGGTGGACTGATGCTTGGTGCATGGTTCATGGCAACGGATTATGTAACATGTCCGATCACGCCAAAGGGACAATACGTGTATGGAATCTTGCTTGGAATTCTGACTGGACTCTTCCGTCTGTTCGGCGGTTCCGCAGAGGGAGTTTCCTATGCGATCATTATCAGTAACTTAATTGTACCATTGATCGAGAGAGTTACTCTCCCAAAACCATTTGGTAAAGGAGGAGAGAAATAATGAATAAGATTTTGAAAAACACATTGATTCTGACTGCTATCACTTTGATTGCAGGACTTGGACTTGGTCTCGTTCATGAGATAACTCTGAATCCAATCGCCCAGGCGCAGGAAAAGGCGAAAAAAGAAGCTTGGCAGGCTGTATTTCCAGATGCAAAGCTTGATGAGTTTAAAGAGACAGATGTAGATCAGAAGGCTGCAAAGCAGGCAATCAGTGATCTTGGTGTTAATGCAACTATTGACGAAGTCTGTACAGTTGGTGATACAGGATATGTCATCACAACAACCGATAAGGACGGATATGGCGGAGATATTCAGGTTAGTGTTGGTATCCAGTCTGATGGTACTGTGACAGGTGTTTCCTTCCTTTCTCTCAGTGAGACTGCAGGTCTTGGTATGAAAGCAAAAGAACCGTCTTTCTATGAACAGTATGTAGGAAAGAATCCGACAAAGTTTGCTGTGTCAAAAGATGGAGGAGACGGTGAGCAGATAGATGCTTTAAGTGGTGCAACAATCACTTCAAGAGCAGTGACCGGAGCTGTCAATGCGGCCCTTGGCTATTATCAGAATGCATTTGGACAGGGAGGTAATTAAAGATGAATAAATGTACGGAAAGAGTTTATAATGGACTGATTAAAGAGAACCCTACTTTTGTTCTGATGCTTGGTATGTGTCCGACACTTGCGGTTACGACATCTGCAATCAATGGAGTTGGTATGGGACTTTCAACAACAGTTGTACTGGTCCTTTCCAATATGTTGATTTCCATGCTACGTAAGATCATACCGGATTCAGTCAGAATGCCGGCGTTCATTGTAGTTGTTGCTTCATTTGTAACAATTGTTCAGTTCCTGTTAGAAGGATTTGTGCCGAGTCTTTATGATGCACTTGGACTTTACATTCCACTGATTGTAGTAAACTGTATCATTCTTGGACGTGCTGAGAGCTATGCTTCCAAGAACCCGGTTCTTCCTTCTATCTTTGATGGAATTGGTATGGGACTTGGATTTACATTTGGACTTGCATGCATTGGTATTGTTCGTGAGTTCATCGGAACAGGAGCAATTTTCGGAAAACAGATTCTGCCGCTTGCAGATCTTGCAGCCGGACAGGGCGGTTATGTCCCGGTAACAATCTTTATCCTGCCACCAGGAGCATTCCTTGTTCTTGCATTCTTGGTTGCAGGTATGAATAAAATCAGAAAAAATGCTGAAAAGAAAGGCAAGAAAATCGCAGAGCCTCAAGGATGCTGCTCAGACTGTGCCGGATGTGCCGGATGTAGCGGAAAAGTATTTCCAACAGGCGATGAAGAATAGGAGGAGTGCAGAGTATGAAGACATTATCAGAATTACTGATTATTGCAATCGGTTCAGCTATTGTAAATAACGTTGTACTCAGCCAGTTTCTTGGAATTTGTCCATTCCTTGGAGTATCCAAAAAAGTTGAGACAGCTACAGGTATGGGAGGAGCAGTTGTGTTTGTTATTACACTTTCTTCCCTGTTGACAAGTTTGATTTATAAATTTATTCTTGTTCCATTAGGATTTGAATATCTGCAGACGATTGTATTTATATTATTTATTGCAGCACTCGTTCAGTTTGTTGAGATGTTTCTGAAAAAAGCGATGCCATCACTTTATCAGGCACTTGGAGTATATCTTCCACTGATCACAACAAACTGTGCGGTTCTTGGTGTAGCACTTACAAATGTCCAGAAAGATTATACAATTTTAGAAGGCGTTGTAAATGGTGTTGGAACATCTGTTGGATTTTTGATTGCAATCGTAATTATGGCAGGTATTCGTGAGAAGATTGAGTACAATGATATTTCAGAGTCCTTCCAGGGGACGCCAATTGTCTTGCTTACAGCATGTCTTATGGCAATTGCGTTTTGTGGATTTTCAGGACTGATATAGGAGGGATAGACAATGAATATTACAGCTGTTATTATTGCTGCTGTTATCGTAGGTGGTACTGGCTTGTTCATTGGTGTATTCCTTGGACTTGCCGGAAAGAAATTTGCGGTTGAAGTAGATGAGAGAGAAGAGGCAATTCTTGGAGTGCTTCCGGGAAATAACTGTGGCGGTTGTGGATATGCCGGATGCTCCGGCCTTGCTGCAGCAATTGCAAAGGGAGAAGCGGAAGTTGGAAGCTGTCCGGTCGGAGGTGCACCAGTCGCAGCCAAGATTGGTGAGATTATGGGAGTGTCTGCAGGCGAGCAGATCCATGAAGTAGCATTTGTAAAATGTGGTGGAACATGTGAGCAGGCAGCAACAGATTACGAATATCATGGAATTGGTGACTGTGTCATGGTCAATATGATGCAGAATGGCGGGCCAAAGACTTGTACATATGGATGTCTTGGAGAAGGAACGTGTGTGAAAGCCTGTCCGTTTGATGCAATCCACATTGTTGATGGCGTTGCTGTGGTTGATAAAGAAGCTTGTAAAGCTTGTGGAAAATGTGTTGCCGCGTGTCCTCGTAAATTGATTGAGATTGTGCCATATGACATGAAACATCTTGTAAAATGTAATTCTAAAGACAAGGGTAAAGATGTCATGAAGGCATGTAAAGTTGGATGCATTGGCTGCAAGATGTGTGAAAAAGCATGCCAGTTTGATGCTGTTAAGGTTCTGGATAATGTTGCGCATATTGATCCGGAAAAATGTACCGGATGCGGTGCATGTGCGGCAAAATGTCCGAAGAAAGTTATTCTCTAGAAAGAATTAAAGTGGAAGATGGAGAAAAAACGTAATCTGAAACAAAGATTAAAAATTGGAAAAACGATATTTTTTAAAGATGTGAAACATGCAAAATGGGCGATACTTTCAGTATTCGCCTATTTTGTGTTGCTTAGGAAATTTTTTATTACAATCTGTCCGGCTGTGCTGATTACCGGACTTCCGTGTCCGGGTTGTGGCATGACGAGAGCATTTATACGTCTTTTGCACCTGGATTTTGCGGGAGCTTGGCAGATGCATCCATTTGTATATCTTTTTATGATTTTTATTCTGTGGTTCGGAATACGAAGATATATATTGGGAATTTCTGATACAAAAAAAGCATGGAAAATTCTTGCCATGCTTGGAATATTGATGATTTTGTTTTATATCTGGCGGATGCTCCGGTATTTTCCCGGAAACCCGCCAATGAGTTATTATTATGGAAATGTGTTATTGAATCTGCACCATATTATTAAAAGTTTCTTACAAATCTGAAAGATGGAAATAAGTATTTGCCGGAATTATCGAAGAAAATTCTTTGTGTAGTGAATTTCGTTGTCATTTGTAATAAACAATGCATCTACATTTTCTAACTGATCAATCAGATCGTTGGCAGTTTCATATCCCATGAGATAACATACTGTACTCAGAGCATCAGCTGTCAGGGAAGAATCAGTAATGATTGTATCGCTGTACAATGTATTCTCACATGGATAACCTGTGCGAGGATCAAGAATGTGATGGTAAATTTTCCCATCTGCCTCAAAGTAACGCTGGTAAATTCCGGTTGTAACAACAGATTTATTTGCTACTTTGATGGAAGTGATCGGTTCTCCGGTCTCGCCAAATGGTTTCTGGATTCCGATGTTATATTTGGAGCCGTCGGTCTTGGATCCGAGCAGAAGGATATTTCCCCCCAAATCTATGACTGCATGTTTTACACCATTTTTTTTCAGATAATCTTTGATACGATCCGCAATATATCCTTTGGCAATAGCACCTACATCAATGGAAGCGTTTGGATCCAAAAGCTGGACGGTGTTATCAGATACACTGATATTTTTGTAATTTACGTGACTGAGCGCAGAGGCAATTGCGTCTGCATCTGGAACAGTTCCGGAACCAGAAGTAAAATCCCATAATTGGGAAACAGATCCAATCGTGATATCAAAAGAACCATTGGATAAATTGCCGTAGTAGATACCTTTTTTGATAAGTGTCGCAGTATCAGAGGAAACAGCTACCGGCATGCCTTGGGCATGATTGATATTGTAAATGTCACTGCCTTCTACATACATAGAAAACATGGTATTGTATTTTTGACAAAGACTTTTTAATCCGCTCATGACATTCTTGTTTACAGGATCCAGAATCTGGACCTTTACAACTGTATCGTAAAGTGTGTCGGAATAAGTTTGGTCTTTTGCATTCGCAGAACTGCAGCCACATAAGAGCATGGCAACTGAACTTAGAACAGCAATCATTTGTTTTAGTTTCATAATAATCTCCATTTTCAAGTATTTATAACTATGGTAATTATAACATGAAATATGAGATATGCAATGCTATTGTTCTTTCAGACACTTGACACTAGCTGCCTTGAGTTTAAGAAAGTGATTCTGGTGAAAGAAACAATCGAACATGTGGTTGCATAGATAGAAGTACTGTGCTAAAATATCCGTAGAGAGGTAGCCAAGATGAAAAATAGATTGAAGAAAAAAGATATTGTACTAATGATCATCATTCTGGTAGTGGCGGGATCGTGTGTGTTGTTACATAGGATTATTGGAGAGAAAAGTGCAGATTACATTACTGTAAAGGTGAATGGAAAGATAGAAGGCGTATATAGTCTGGCAGATGATCAGGAGATCGTGCTGAATAATGGAAGCAATGTTTTGAAGATCAAGAATGGAGAAGCTGATATGATCCGTGCGGATTGCCCGGATCAGCTCTGCGTGAAGCAGAAGGCGGTTTCTAAGAATAAAGAAAGTATTATCTGCCTGCCGAATAAGATTGTTGTGGAAGTTGACAGCCATCAGAACAGCCAGTATGATGCGGTAAGTAATTAAAGTTCAGAATTAGTGTCCGTGAAGCAGTAGCATTATGTGCCATAGCGGATAAAGAATAAGAAAGAGCGGCCTGATATAGTAGGAGGAGACATAAAAGTGAAAAACCGCGTAGCATATTTTGGAGTATTTACAGCGCTTGCATTGATTTTTAGCTATATTGAAACGCTTGTTCCGATTTCGTTTGGAATCCCGGGAGTCAAGCTTGGGCTAGCTAATCTGATTATCGTGATTGCACTTTATAAGATACCGCTTAGGGAAGTGTATGTATTATCTATAGTACGTGTCCTTTTAAGCGGTGTTTTGTTTGGAAATTATTTTAGTATTGCGTATAGTCTGGCAGGTGGATTACTTAGTTTAACTGTGATGGCACTTTTGAAAAAGGCAGGAGGATTCAGTGTTATTGGAATCAGTATTGCAGGCGGTGTCTGTCACAATATTGGACAACTGGTTGTTGCAATGATTGTTGTTGAGACATTTGCAATGTCATATTATATGCCGGTGCTTCTTGTTGCCGGACTGATTACGGGATTTTTGATCGGTGTTGTTGCAGATCAGGTGCTTAGGAGAATAAGCGATATTATGTTTTTAGAGTAGAAGGAGCAGAGGAGGTACTATGATATCGTATATACGAGGTGAGCTGGCTGCTCAATATGAAGATAAAGTAATTGTAGATGTAGGAGGCGTAGGATATGGAATTTATATGTCAGCGCAATCTATGAGTAAGCTTCCACCGATTGGAAGTGAAGTGAAGATACATACTTATTTGAATGTCAAGGAAGATTCAATGCAGCTGTTTGGATTTCTGACAGTAGATGATTTGAATGTATTTAAGTTACTGATCGGAGTCAGTGGAATCGGACCTAAAGGAGGTCAGGCAATTCTGTCGGTATTGTCACCAGATGATCTGAGGTTTGCAGTTATGGCTGATGATGTGAAAGCCATTTCATCCGCACCGGGGATCGGAAAAAAAACAGCGCAGAAGTTGATTGTGGAACTTAAGGATAAGTTGAGCATCGAAGATGCTCTGGAACATGCAATAACAGAAGATGGTGCTTTAAAAGCCCAGATGTCAACAGGAGGAGAGATTCAAAGCGAAGCGGTTCAGGCGCTGGTTGCATTGGGATACGGCAATACAGAAGCACTGAAAGCTGTGAAACAGGTGGAAATCACACCAGATATGCAGGTGGAAGAATTGCTTAAACGAGCATTGAAGTTCATGTTCTGATTACTGCAAGGGGAGAGATATGAGCAGGAGAATTATAACAACAGAGAATCTGGAAGAGGATGTCAAGATTGAAAGTCACCTAAGGCCCCAGCTTTTAGATGATTATATTGGACAGGAAAAAGCAAAAGAGATTTTAAAAGTATACATTACTGCGGCAAGAGAGAGGGGGGAAGCCCTGGATCATGTACTTTTTTATGGCCCTCCAGGCCTTGGTAAAACAACACTGGCCGGAATTATTGCTAATGAGATGCATGTGAATATTAAGATTACATCTGGACCGGCAATTGAAAAGCCGGGTGAGATGGCAGCAATCCTCAATAATCTGCAGGAGGGAGATGTACTTTTTGTAGATGAAATTCATCGTTTGAATCGTCAGGTGGAAGAAGTTCTTTATCCGGCTATGGAAGATTATGCGATAGATATTATGATTGGAAAGGGAGCAAGTGCCAGATCCATTCGACTGGATCTCCCGAAGTTTACATTGGTGGGAGCAACAACTCGTGTCGGCATGCTGACGGCACCGCTCAGAGACCGATTTGGTGTGATTCACCGATTGGAGTTTTATACAGTTGAAGAACTTAAGAGAATTATTGCCCGGTCAGCAAAGGTTCTTGATGTAGGGATAGATGATGCCGGAGCTACTGCACTTGCGAGACGTTCCAGGGGGACGCCGAGACTTGCAAATCGTCTTTTGAAACGTGTGAGAGATTTTGCTCAGGTGAAGTATGATGGATATATTACAGAAGATGTGGCGAATTATGCACTGGATCTTCTTGACGTAGATAAGTGTGGACTAGATCAGACAGACCGGAATCTTTTAATGACGATCATAGAAAGATTTGATGGCGGTCCTGTTGGACTGGATACTCTGGCGGCTTCTTTGAGTGAGGATTCAGGAACAATAGAGGATGTGTACGAGCCATATTTATTGAAGAATGGATTTATTCAGAGAACACCGAGAGGGCGGATCGTGACAGATCTTGCGTATGCACATTTAGGGATTTTGAAGCAAAATCATGAAAAATAGTTGGTTTTTATGACAGTTTAGTTTATAATAAATTATATTCATAAGAAATAGCAGAGTTTGTGGGAGGCTTTTATGGCATCATCAAAGAATTTTACAGAAGTTTTAATTGGAGGAAAAGTATTCACTTTAAGTGGATTTGAAAGTGAAGAATATCTGCAGAAGGTATCTACATATTTGAATCATAAGATTGACGAATGCAGCAGTAGTGAGGGATATCGTAAGCAGAGTGCAGAGACAAGAAGTGTTCTGCTGGCACTTAATATTGCGGATGATTATTTTAAAGCACGAAAACAGGGCGGTACACTGGAAAGTGATATTGAAGCGAAAGATAAAGAGATGTATGATCTGAAGCATGAACTGATATCTGTACAGATCAAATTAGAGAATGCGGATAAAGCATTGGACAAGTTAAAGGAAGAGAACAAGGAACTTCAGATGAAGATTGTTCAACTGGAGACAGAGATTAAGAATAATAAAGAGAATTAGAATATGAGAGGGGCTGTCGGATTGACGGCCCTTTTTAAAGATAAAGATACCGGAAAGACGGAAAAATCATAGAAAATGACAGAGAATTAAAAACTCCTGAATCCTGGTATTCTTGAATAATAATTAATTTAAGGACGAAATCAGAATGAAAAGAGAAGTTGAGATACTTGCGCCGGCAGGTTCATGGGAATGCCTGGAAGTAGCGGTCTGTGCCGGAGCAGATGCGATATATATAGGGGGGAGCCGTTTCGGGGCAAGGGCGCATGCGGATAATCTGAATGAGGAACGCATGTTGGAAGCAATTGACTATGTGCATCTGCACGGACGTAAATTATATATGACAGTCAATACGTTATTAAAAGAGCAGGAACTGGGAGAACTTGTAGATTATCTCCGCCCATATTACGAACAAGGGCTGGATGCAGTGATTGTGCAGGATATCGGGGCTATGCGCCTGATTCGGGAAGCATTTCCAGATCTTCCGCTTCATGTAAGTACTCAGGCAACTGTGACACAAACACTGAGCGCACAACTTTTTCAGAGAATGGGAGCAGAGAGAATTGTGCCGGCAAGAGAGTTGTCTCTGGAAGAAATTAAGAATATGAAAAATGCAACTGGTCTGGAGATAGAATGTTTTGTGCATGGTGCTTTGTGTTACTGCTATTCCGGACAGTGCTTAATGAGCAGTATGATTGGCGGACGGAGTGGAAACCGCGGGGAATGTGCGCAGCCATGCAGACTTCCATATCGAGTTGAAAATCGAAAATCTGCAGATCTAATGAGCCTGAAAGATCTTTGTACGATCGATATGATACCCGAACTTGTTGAGGCCGGAATTGATTCTTTTAAGATTGAAGGGCGCATGAAACAGCCGGATTATGTATATACGGTGACGCAGATGTATCGGAAATATACAGATATTTATCTGCAAAAAGGGAAAAAAGGGTTTCATGTCACAAAGGAGGACAAAGAAAAGCTGGAAAATTGTTACCGCCGAAGAGGGTACTGTGATGGGTACTACAGAAAGCAGAACGGAAAAGAGATGCTTTCTTTGAAGCGCCCCGGAAAAGAGACGGAACCGAAGAAAGGAAAAATGGATTACATATTACAGGAAAAAATTGACGGAACCCTAAATCTTGCAGAAGGCACTGCCTCAGAACTGACTGTATGGCTGCATGACAGACCGGAAATGACGGTAACTGTGACAGGAGATATGGTCCAGACTGCAAAAAATCAACCCCTTGCGGCAGAACGGATCGAAAAGCAGATACGGAAAACCGGAAATACTCCGTTTGTATTTGAAGAGGTGTATATCGATGTGTCTGGAAATCTGTTTCTGCCGATGCAGAGTCTGAATGAACTACGTAGAGCAGCGCTCTCGGATCTGGAAGTGCAGATTACAGAAGAATATCGCCGGCATATGATTTGGTCGGAGATTCAGGCAGAAGACATGTCTGATAATAAGTTTGAAAATAGCAGAAGAAATTATGAGTTTCAGATTTCAGTAGAGACAGTGGAACAGTTAAAGCTGGCTTTAGCCAGGGAATATGTTGATCGCATCTTTATATCTGATGCAATCGCATTTGATGAAACAGTTATCGACATGTTAGAAGAATACCGCTTAAACATGAGAGATAAAAAACATGAATCAAAGATCTGTCTGGCGATGCCATACATTTTCAGGGAAAGAGCAATGAATATTTACAAGGTATATTTTGAGAAGATTAGCCAGTATTATGAAGGTGTTCTTGTTCGGAACTGGGAAGCTTTAGAATGGATGAAATCAAAAGGATATAAAGGGGAGATTCTGTCAGATTATAATTTGTACGGATGGAATAACAGGGCGATAAAAGGATTGTCAGAACTTGGAATTGATCAGTATACGTCTTCCGTTGAATTGAATTTCCGGGAGCTTAGTGAACTGTCTACGGGAGGTAATCTGATTGTCTATGGGTATCAGCCTGTAATGATTACAGCGAACTGTATCAGAAGGACGACGGAGGACTGTCTTGGAAAAGATAGTATGTTATATATTACAGATCGCCTTGGAAATAAATTTCCTGTTAAAAATTACTGTAAATACTGTTATAATATAATATATAATTCAGCTCCGATTGTTCTTTTGGATCAGAAAAATGAAATCAGGAGCCTGGAACCATCTGGAATCCGTCTGAATTTTACATTAGAAAAAGAACGGGAGATGGAACAAATCTTGGAAAGTTATAAAAATGTTTTTCTGGAGGATAAAGAGATATCGATGCCAGATATCAGTTTTACCAGAGGACATTTTAAGCGGGGAGTAAAGTAGGTGAAAAATTGGTAAACATTATTGTTGAATTGTCAAAATATCTGATGATCATATTGATGACTTCATACACATTCTTGTGTTTCAGTATTTTTGGATATCAAGATCCGGATAAAAAGAAGAGTCTTTTGAGACAACAGAATGTGTTGATGTTCATGATACATATTATTGCATATTTGGTCATGTACTTGGAAAAGGAGGATATCAAACTTCTTGCATTTTATCTGATGCAGGTAGTACTGTTTGGAGCTACTATATTACTATATACGAATATTTATCCGAGAGTATCCAGACTGGTCGTAAATAATATGTGCATGCTATTATGTATCGGTATGATCATGTTGACGAGACTAAGTTATTCCAATGCAGTAAAACAGTTCGTTATTGCAGCAGGTGGTGTGGCAATCAGTCTGGTAGTACCAGTCGTGATCCGAAAGGTGAAAAAGCTTTCGGAATGGAGAAAGGTTTATGCAATTATTGGTATTGTATCTCTGGCTCTTGTCATTGTAATTGGTTCTGTGTCTTATGGAGCAAAGCTTGGTTTTCAGGTGGCAGGAATTAACGTTCAGCCGTCTGAGCTTGTGAAAATTGTATTTGTATTTTTTGTGGCTTCCAGTTTTAAACAGTCCATGGCATTTAAAGATATCGTTGTGACGACAGCACTAGCAGCGTTTCATGTATTGATTTTGGTTGCGTCAAAGGATCTTGGAGCTGCACTGATTATATTTGTAGTGTACTTGGTTATGCTGTATGTGGCAACCAGACAGCCCTTATATGTATTGGCAGGACTAGGAGCCGGAAGTGTAGCTTCAGTGGGGGCTTATTACTTGTTTAATCACGTTAGGAACCGTGTGGTCGCCTGGAAAGATCCGATTGCTTCATATAGCGGAAGCGGATATCAGGTGGCACAGTCTTTATTTGCAATTGGAACAGGAAGCTGGTTCGGTATGGGACTGTTCCAGGGACAGCCAGATACGATTCCTGTTGCATCGTCAGATTTTATCTTTTCTGCAATCTGCGAGGAGATGGGGCTGATTTTCGGATTATGCATGACGTTGGTATGTGTTAGTTGTTATGTAATGTTTTTAAACATTGCGATGCAGCTTCGCAATATGTTTTATAAACTGGTAGCACTGGGGCTTGGAACTTGTTACATTTTTCAGGTGTTCTTGAATATTGGAGGAGTAACAAAATTCATTCCATCTACTGGAGTGACACTTCCGCTTGTCAGTTACGGAGGAAGTTCTATACTCAGTACATTGATCATGTTTGCAATTATTCAGGGACTTTATATTTTAAGAGAAGACGAGGAAGAGAATCTTGAAAGAAAAAAGAAGGAAAGGTTACGAGCAGAGAGAGGCAGAGGAGAGGTTAAAAAGAGAGCGCGAAAAACGGCAGATGTCCCGCAGAGAGCGAAAAGAAGCAGACCGGCAGGACAAGCGCCGAGAAAAGAAAAAGCGCGCCCGCAACAAGGAGTTCGCTAGAGTCACATATATTTTTGTAGCACTGTTTATTGCTATGATGGGTTATATCTCTTATTTTAATGTTGTGAAAAGCAGAGATATCATCAGCAGCCCTTATAATAAGAGGCAGGATTCTTATGCGGACCGTGTGATCCGCGGAAAGATTCTGGACAGAAATGGAAATGTGCTGGCTCAGACAAATGTGGCAGAAGATGGGACAGAGACAAGAGAATATCCGTACAATAATATATTTGCTCATGTGGTCGGTTATACTGCTCAGGGAAAATCTGGTCTGGAGTCTGTTTCTAACTTTGAACTTCTGACTTCCAATGCATTTTTTGTAGACAAATTAAAAAATGAATTCCAGGATAAGAAAAACCAGGGAGATAATGTAGTAACGACACTGGATACAAATCTCCAGGAAGCAGCTTATGATGCACTTGGTTCTAATAAAGGTGCAGTAGTTGTTATGGATCCAAGTACAGGAAAGATTTTAGCTATGGTTTCAAAACCTGATTTTGATCCGAATACAGTCAGTCAAAACTGGAATGAACTTAGCACAAGTGAGGATAGTGTGCTTCTGAATCGTGCAACGCAGGGGCAGTACGCACCTGGTTCTACGTTTAAACTTGTAACAACACTGGAGTTCATGCGTGAAAATGCAGATTTTGATTCCTATTCCTATAACTGTACAGGTTCTATTGAAAGTGGTGATGTTACAATTCATTGCTATGGTGGACACGTACACGGACAGGTGACTTTGAGGGATAGTCTTGCGTATTCATGTAATACTTCATTTTCCAATATCGGAAGATCACTGAATGCAGACACTTACAAGGATACTGCGCAAGAGCTTCTGTTTAATAAGAAACTTCCGTCTGTCCTGCCGTACAGCAAGAGTCAGTTTACGTTGACTTCATCGGACACGGAGGCAGAGCGGATGATGACTGCCATGGGACAGGGGAAAACACAGGTAAGCCCATATCATATGGCTTTGATCACGTCAGCAATTGCCAATGGCGGAACATTGATGAAACCATATCTGGTAGATTCTGTTACCAACAATGCAGGAAGTGTGATCGAGAAGACAAAACCGGAGAAATATAAAGATCTGATGACTTCCAAAGAGGCGGCGCAGCTCAAAGATTATATGACGGCTGTTACCGATTATGGAACAGCATCTGTACTTGGTGGACAAAACTACACGGCTGCAGGAAAGACCGGAACGGCAGAATATAGCTCAGATAAGGAAAAAGATCATTCCTGGTTCGTTGGAATTGCTAATGTTGACAACCCGGAACTTGTGATCAGTGTGATTATTGAGCAGGCTGACGGTTCTGCAAAAGCAGTTAATATTGCAAAAAAAGTGTTTGATGCATATTATCAATAAAGAAGATTCTGTGATATGTGCAGGTAATAATTGGTAAATAGTTGAGAAAATGGAAAGATAACATGAGATATTATCGCAGACTTTACTGGGGTGAAGACCTGAAAAAGAAAAAAGAAAAGATTATAAGAAGACTGAATACGGGAAAACTTCAAAGAGATATCTATGTACTGGTATTGCCGGAACATGGGTCGAATCAGCTTGAAATTTATAATGCAGCGCTTTTTCTTCAGCCGGATTTTCCAAATGATGATTTCTTTGTTGTAGGAATTGTAAGAGGTTACGAGGCGGCTCTGGAGCTGGTAGAAGAGATTGCCGGGAACGTGTATGAACAAACAGGAGCGGCGGATATCCGCACATATCTGTTAGAAAGAGAACAGGAAGGCTAAGATGCGATGCTACATATTTTGATTTTGATATTAAAAATAATCGGCATAATAATCGCTGTAATACTGGGAATCCTATTGCTATTGATTGCTATTTTTCTTTTTGTGCCGGTTCATTACGAGGTACAGGGAAGGTGTGATGGTGACCTGGATTCTCTGAAGGGAAAAGTGCAAGTTACCTGGCTTTTGCAGCTTGTTCGGGCGGACATCTTGTATAAGAATGGAAAAATGAAGTGGCGGCTTAGACTTGCATGGATAAAAAGAGGAAATACAGGAGCCGGAAAGAAACAGAAAAAGGTACAGACGCTGCAGAAACAAGCTGAGAAAGCTGAGATTTCTGGAATAGAAGAAGCTGAGAAAATTGAGATTTCAGAAATAGAAGAAGAGGAGAAATCGAATCATGAGAAGAGTATTACAGAAACAGACAAGATTGAAAAGAATGAATCTGAAAAATTTGCAGAAAAATCTGAAGAGAATCTGGCGACGTCGCAGACGATACGCCAAAAGAGTGCGCATGCTCCGGAATCTGAAAAATGGAAAACTGAAAAAGGAATTCCTGAAAAAGAAAAATCCGTGGACAGTGAAAAGAATGGAAGCTTCTATCAGAGGATTCTTTCGTGGATTCAGAAGATAAAATGTACTTTTGGAAAATTGTGTGATAAAATAAAAGCATTGTCGGGAAAGAAAGAAAAGTTGGAAGAATTTCTTCGAGATGAGGTGCATAAAGGGGCATATCACAAATGTAAAAAAGAACTTTTCAGGCTTATGAAACATTTAAAGCCCAAAAAGGCAGATGTGAGGATTATTTATGGATTTGATGATCCGTATTATACCGGACAGGCTTTGGCAGTGTTTGGCGTGCTATATCCATTTGTTGGAGGATGTATAAGTGTGACACCTGATTTTGAACATCAGGTGCTGAAAGGTTCAGCATATTTAAAAGGAAAGATTTATCTGTGGCATTTTGCTCAGAGCGGCTGGAAACTGATCTGGAATAGAAATGTGCGTCAGACTTATCGTGATATTCGTAATTTTAAAATAAAATAACAGGAGGATTTTTATATGGCAGATAATAATTTTAAAGGGACTGTGGAGGCATTGTTCACAGGAATTGATGGAGTTGTTTCATCGAAGACAGTAGTAGGAGATGCAATCCATATCGGGGACACAATCATTCTTCCACTGGTGGATGTATCTTTTGCAATTGGAGCCGGAGCGTTTAATGCGGACAAGAAGGAAAAAGGAGCCGGAGGTGTTGGCGGCAAGATGACACCTTGCGCAGTTCTTGTGATCCAGAATGGACACACAAGACTGGTAAATATTAAGAACCAGGATACGATCACAAAGATTCTTGATATGGTGCCTGACATGGTCGACAAATTTACAGGAGGTAAAGATTCAAAACTTGACGAGAATGATGTGAAGGATATTCTTGACAGAGTAGATGTACAGTAGTTATCTGTAATGTCCGGTCTGTGTGAAGCATAGAATAGAGTAAGATACATTATAAGAGAAGGGTCGATAAAAAATGAAACGGGTAGTGGGATTTGCGCTGTTTGGAATAGCAATCGGACTTGTGATCGCCATGCTTTTGCCCAATACATTTGTAACTGTTCTGTGTGTCATACTATGCCTGCTGGCTGGATATAATTTGTTTTGCTGTAAATAACAAAAAAGGCAAATATAAATCTTGATTGAAAAATGTCGAAAAAATCTTGAAAATAATACTTGCTTTTGTGAGAATTATCTGCTAGTATATTATTGTTGCGAGTCTGAAAAAGACTTATTATGAGCGTTAGGAGGTGCAGTCATGGCAAAATGTGCTATTTGTGAAAAGGGTGCTCACTTTGGAAACAACGTAAGCCACTCTCATAGAAAATCCCCAAAAATGTGGAAATCTAATGTAAAATCTGTTCGTGTTAAGACAGAGAACGGAGCTACAAAGAGAATGTATGTTTGTACTTCTTGTTTGAAATCTGGCAAAGTTGAGCGAGCATAATAGTATAAAAGCTCAGATTCCAGAAATGGAATCTGGGCTTTTTTTCGTTGCCAAGCATACGACAAAAAGGTCCGGTGGACCTTTTTTAGTTATGTGAAAATGATAATCAGGCAGAACAGTCGGGACATGCCTGTTTTGCCTTGTAATATATAATGAAACAGAGTATAATACATATGTTAAATATACGGATATGGAGGTATCGGATATGAAAGGTTGTATGAGCACGGATCTCGGAATTATTACGATTGATCCTGAAGTGATAGCAAAATATGCAGGAACTGTAGCGGTAGAGTGTTTTGGAATCGTTGGAATGGCTGCAGTGAATATGAAGGATGGTCTGGTTCATCTGTTAAAAAAGGAGAGCCTGACTCGTGGAATTAAGGTGCGTATCTCTGAGGATAACCATGTAAGCTTGAGCTTTCATATCATTGTTGCGTATGGCGTAAGTATTTCAGCGGTTACGGATAACCTGATCAGCAATGTGAAGTATCGTGTGGAAGAGTTTTCCGGAATGCCGGTAGATAAGATTAATATCTATATCGAGGGCGTACGCGTCATTGATTAATCAAGGAGGACATAAGAAGTGGCTACAAAGACAATTGATGCAAATATGCTTGCGAAGATGTTTCTTGCAGGCGCGCAGAATATAGAAGCAAAGAAAGAATTTATCAACGAACTGAATGTATTCCCTGTTCCGGATGGAGATACGGGAACTAATATGACTTTGACAATCCTGTCAGCAGCTAAGGAAGTGACAGCGCTTGCAGATGTTGATATGAAGAACCTGGCAAAAGCAATTTCTTCCGGTTCCTTAAGAGGAGCCAGAGGTAACTCGGGAGTTATTCTTTCTCAGCTTTTAAGAGGGTTTACAAAGTCGATCCGTGATGAAAAAGAGATTGATACAGCAGCCCTTGCAGCAGCTTGCCAGAGAGCAAGAGACACAGCATACAAGGCGGTTATGAAGCCGAAGGAAGGAACAATCCTTACTGTTGCAAGTGGAATCGCAGATAAAGCAGCAGAGCTTGCTCTTGAGACAGAAGATCTTGAGGAGTTTATCCCGGCAGTTATTGAGCATGCGGATGAAGTTCTTCAGAAGACGCCGGAGATGCTCCCGGTTTTGAAAGAAGCAGGGGTAGTGGATTCTGGTGGACAGGGACTCTTAGAAGTTATCCGCGGAGCATATGATGCATTTCTTGGGAAAGAGATTGATTATAGCGCAATCGCACCGGCTGCTGGAAATAGTACAGCAGTAAAAGTCAGTGTCGAGGAAGAAAAAGAGATTAAATTTGGTTACTGTACAGAGTTTATCATTCTTCTTGAAAAGGAATTTACAGAGAACGACGAGCATGAGCTGAAAGCATACTTGTCATCAATTGGTGATTCTATCGTATGTGTAGCAGATGATGAAATCGTGAAGATCCACGTACACACGAATGATCCAGGACTTGCGATTCAGAAAGCACTGACTTATGGACAGTTATCACGCATGAAAATAGATAATATGCGTGAGGAGCATAGGGAAAAACTGATTCGTGATTCCGAGAAGCTTGCAAAAGAACAGGCAGAAGCCGAAGAAGCTAAAAAGACTGCAGAGCCGAAGAAGCCAATGGGATTTATTGCAGTATCTATCGGTGATGGAATGAACGAAATCTTCCGTGAACTTGGAGCAGATTATATCATTGAGGGTGGACAGACTATGAACCCAAGTACAGATGATATGTTAAAAGCCATTGATCAGGTCAATGCAGAGACAATTTTTATTCTTCCAAATAACAAGAATATTATTCTTGCAGCAAATCAGGCAAAAGACCTTGTAGAAGATAAAAAAATCATTGTAATCCCAACAAAGACTGTTCCACAGGGGATTACAGCAATTATTAACTTTGTTCCGGATGCAGATGCAAAGTCTAACGAAGAGACAATGCTTGATGAAATTAAGAATGTGAAAACCGGACAGGTTACTTATGCAGTCCGTGATACACACATTGATGACAAAGAGATTCATCAGGGAGATATTATGGGAATTGGTGATGCAGGAATCCTTTCTGTAGGACAGGATATTGCAGAGACTACACTGGAAATGTTAGAACAGCTTGTAGATGACGATTCGGAACTGATCAGTCTGTATTATGGACAGGATGTGACTGAGGAAGAGGCAGATGCCTTTACACAGGAAGTTGAAAAACTCTATCCAGATATAGATGTTGATGTGCACTGTGGTGGTCAGCCAATCTATTATTATGTATTAGCTGTAGAATAAGAGATATGATTGAACAGAGTAAGATTCATGAAATAAAAGGCGTCGGGGAGAAGACGGAGAAGCTGTTTGCAAAACTGGGAATTTATACAGTTGGTGACCTTCTCAGGTATTATCCGAGAAATTACGACGTGTATGAGGAGGCCGTCCCTATCGCAGAGGTAGAGGACGGTCGAACTGTTACTGTAACAGGAATTATTTTCGGGTGTGTGCAGGTGGGTGGAAGTCGGAACTTGCAGGTGACGACCATTCACGTAAAAGATCTGACGGGGACGATCAAAGCAGTCTGGTTTCGTATGCCGTTTCTTAAAAATACGCTGGCAGGTGGTGGTCAGATTACCTTGCGCGGCCGGGCTGTGAATCGGCGGGACGGACTTGTACTGGAACATCCGGAAATCTTTTATCCAAGTGAAAAATATGAAGAAAAACTGCATACACTACAACCGATTTATAATCTGACAGCAGGCCTGACGAACAATGCGATTTCAAAAGCTGTTAAGCAGGTCGTAGAAAGCCTTGATCTTACAAAAGAGCATTTGCCTGAAGAAATCCGTCTGCATTATCAGTTGGCAGAATATAATTATGCCATTCGTGGTATTCATTTTCCGGAAGATAAAGAAGTCTTTTATCATGCAAGAGAACGGCTTGTATTTGAAGAGTTTTTACAGTTTATACTTGCAATCCGGAAACTAAAAGACAGCAATAGCCGCATGGATAATGAATATGTGATTCCATTGGATTTACGGACAGAGGAGTTTCAAAAAGCGTTACCATTTGAACTGACCGGGGCGCAGCAGAACGTATGGAGAGAAATCCAGCAGGACATGGCATCTGAGCATGCCATGTCAAGACTTGTGCAGGGAGATGTAGGGTCAGGTAAAACGATCGTTGCAGTATTAGCGCTTCTTAATACCGCATTAAAAGGCTATCAGGCGGCAATGATGGCACCGACAGAGGTGCTGGCAAGACAACATTATGAATCGATTACCAGTCTTTTTGAAGCATATAATATTCCGATAAAAGTAGTGCTTTTGACAGGTTCGATGACGGCAAAAGAAAAACGCAGAGCTTACGACCGGATCGAGTGTGGACTTGCGAAGATCATCGTGGGGACGCATGCACTTATTCAGGACGCAGTTTATTATGATAATCTGGCACTTGTAGTGACAGATGAACAGCATAGATTTGGGGTAAAACAAAGAGAGTCATTTGCAAAAAAAGGCGGTGTTCCGCATGTTCTTGTTATGAGTGCGACACCGATCCCGAGAACCCTTGCAATCATTTTATACGGAGATCTTGATATTTCTGTGATAGATGAACTTCCGGCGAACCGTCTGCCTATTAAGAATTGTGTGGTAGACACCAGTTACCGGCAGACGGCCTACACATTTATGAAAAAGCAGATTGCAGAAGGAAGACAGTGTTACATTATCTGCCCGATGGTAGAAGACAGTGAAGCTATGGAGGCGGAAAATGTGACAGATTATTCCAGAATGCTGCAAGAAGAAATGGGGACTCAGATTGTAGTTGATCATCTTCATGGGAAAATGAAGCAGGCAGCAAAAGACGAGATTATGGAGCGTTTTGGACGTAATGAAATCCAGATCCTTGTGTCAACGACAGTGATTGAGGTTGGAATTGATGTGCCTAACGCAACCGTTATGATGATTGAAAATGCAGAGCGTTTCGGACTGGCGCAGCTTCATCAGCTCCGCGGTCGTGTTGGACGAGGAAAATATCAGTCTTATTGTATTTTTATGACCGGCTCAAAGGCAAAAGAAACAAAAAAACGTCTGGAAATTTTAAATAAAACGAACGATGGATTTAAAATCGCAAGCGAAGATTTAAAACTTCGCGGTCCGGGAGATTTGTTTGGAATCCGTCAAAGCGGACTTATGGATTTTGGACTGGGAGACATTTATCAGGATGCGGCAATTTTGCAGAAAGCGAACGAAGCCGCAGAATGGCTCTTAAAAAATAATCCTGAATATGTCCAGCAAATTCCAGATTATGAAGGAACTTCTAGTGTAATAATTTAAATCCTCCATATACTAACAACGTAACAAAAACAAAGTTACAAAAGGAGGAGTATAAAATGGCAAATCGTTCATCTAACAAAGCAGCAGTTCCAGAGGCAAAAGGAGCACTGGACAAATTCAAGTATGAGGTAGCAACAGAACTTGGAGTACCATTAACAGACGGTTACAATGGTGATCTGACTTCCAGACAGAATGGATCAGTTGGTGGTTATATGGTAAAAAAGATGATTGAACAGCAGGAAAAACAGATGGCCGGTAAATAATATTTAACGGTAACAGAACAAAGATGAAATGGGGATATGACAAGAAAAAGTTGTATCCCTAATTTCATGGAGTCAGTGTCAGAATTTTGCATAGAATACAGTACATCGGGGAATCGGATTGACATTTCCATGGGACAAATTTATAATGAACGAGAAACTAAGAAAAATTTACGAAAAATATAGATAAAAATAGATGAAATAGTATAAAAAAGAACTGATAAAGAGAAAGAGGAATGTGATATGAGAGTAATTGCAGGAACAGCCAGACGTCTGCAGCTTAAGACACTGGATGGAATGGATACAAGACCTACAACAGACCGGATAAAAGAAACATTGTTTAATATGATTTCGGCAGAACTCTATGATAGTAATTTCCTGGATCTCTTTTCCGGAAGCGGCGGGATTGGGATTGAGGCGCTGAGCCGCGGGGCGGCAAATGCGGTATTCGTAGAGAAGAATCCAAAAGCTATGAAGTGCATACAGGAGAATCTGGAATCTACAAAATTAAAAGACCGGGCAAAGACGATGCAGATGGACGTATTTGCGGCGCTTTCGAGGCTGAATGGTGAGTGGAAGTTTGAATATATATTTATGGATCCACCGTATAATCACGAATGGGAAAAGCAAGTGCTGGAATTTCTCGCTGATACGACTTTGCTGGCGGATGACGGAATTATTATCGTGGAAGCATCGAAGAAGACAGATCTGTCTTATGCAGAAGAACTGGGCTATTCCATAATAAAAGAAAAGATGTATAAGACAAATAAACATATTTTCCTGGAGAAAGAATAAGGAGCAGTTATGAAGAGAGCAATTTATCCCGGAAGTTTTGATCCGGTTACATATGGACATTTGGATATTATCAGAAGATCCGCACCGCTTGTGGACGAGCTGGTCATCGGAGTATTGAATAATAATGCAAAAACCCCGTTGTTTTCCGTAGAGGAACGTGTTAAAATGTTAAATGAGGTAACACGGGATATGACAAATGTAATCGTAGTCCCATTTGATGGGCTGCTGGTAGAATTTGCCAAAAAGATGGATGCCTGTATGATAGTTCGAGGACTCAGGGCAATCACAGATTTTGAATATGAGCTTCAGATGGCTCAGACGAACCATAAACTGGAGCCAAGTGTTGAGACAGTTTTTTTAACGACAAGCCTGGAGTATTCTTATCTGAGCTCTACCATAGTAAAAGAAGTAGCTTTCTATCATGGAGATATTTCAAAGTTTGTTCCCGATGTTGTGCGAGAAAGAATAAGGGAGAAAATGAATCAAAAAGGAGAGTGTAGATAATGAGCAGCCGTATTGAGCAGATCATTGAAGAAATCGAGGAATATATTGACAGTTGTAAGTTTCAGCCACTGTCTACATCAAAAATTATTGTAAATAAAGATCAGATGGACGAGCTCCTTCGTGAGCTTCGTATGAAGACACCAGATGAAATCAAGCGTTATCAGAAGATCATTGCAAATAAAGATGCAATCCTTGCTGATGCACAGGCAAAAGCGGACAGCATGCTGGAGGAAGCACAGATTCATACGAATGAACTGGTGAGCGAGCATGAAATTATGCAGCAGGCATACGCACAGGCGAATGAGATTGTAACTGCTGCCACAGAGCAGGCACAGGAGATTCTTGATAATGCAACAAGCGATGCGAATGAAATCCGTATCGGAGCTATGCGTTATGCAGATAATCTGATGGCGAATGCAGAAGGAATCATCGGACATACACTGGACAGTTATACAACCAAGTATGATAGTCTTGTGAATTCTCTTCAGGAGTGCTATGACATGGTTCGTAATAACCGTGCGGAGCTGGATATTCCGGATCAGCCGGCAGCAGCACAGAATGAAGATCAGGGATA
This sequence comes from Dorea sp. 210702-DFI.3.125, assembly GCF_020560945.1. NCBI lineage: Bacteria > Bacillati > Bacillota > Clostridia > Lachnospirales > Lachnospiraceae > Dorea > Dorea sp. 210702-DFI.3.125. The sequence goes on along the minus strand of NZ_JAJCNF010000001.1, from coordinate 188,891 downwards.
TGAGCAGGAAGAAGAACCAGCAGAGGATGCATTCCCGGATTTTGACCTGGACAGTGAAGAGTAGATTCTTTATCCTGTACGAAGATTTGTTTACAGATTCTCAATTAAGAGTCAGGAATTGCTACTGATGTGAGTGCAAACACAGTTTTTAGGTTGAACGTATATAAAGATAAGCAAACAGACTGGTCACCAGAGCGGTGACCAGTTTTTTTCTTGCATAGGAGTTGAGAGAAAGTCCACTTCCATTTATCATGCTGCCTGTCTGAAAAAGTGCACACCAGCCGCCGAAAGCAGTGTGTCCCATACAGAGGCTATAATAGATAGGAAAAGACAGAGGGATGGTCTGGGCGGTTATTGTTTTGTTTAAGAGAGCGCAGCCGTTAGTTAGTTCTAAAGATGGCAGAAGAAATAACTGGTAAAACGGGTGTGAAATCGGGAGCTTTTGGAGTAAATTTAAAATGACGGAAAAAAGAATAATATATCCGCCGATTTTAACGATAGCCTCAGAACTATCCATAAGACAGAAATCGAGAGAACATGAAGGAATTTTTGAAATAGTAAATGGAGATGTAATGTCTGTAGTGTTCGATGATGCGAAATGTTTCTTTATGCGAAAGAAAAAAGTTAGTAGGATTGGCGTTCCGTATAAGATCAGCACAGATGGGAAAATGAGTCTGGGGTTCTGAAAATATCCGAGAACAATATAATGGATGAGGAATGCAGGGCTTGTATTATTGCAAAATGACAGTAGATAAGAAGCTTCTGCTTTTGAAATCTGCCTTGCATGAAAGAGATCGGCGGTAATCTTTGCCCCCATAGGATAACCACACAGGAATCCTACAATAAAAGCGAAGGAACCTTGGGCGGAAATGCCGAACAGACGGCTTATCACAGGAGCAAGGAGTTTGTTTAAAAGTGAACAGGCACAGGAGTCAAGAAGCAGGCGCGAAATGAGAAGAAATGGAAAAAGCGTTGGCAAAACAGTAAGGAACCAAAGTAGAAGTCCGGATTTTGCGCCTTCAAATACTTCAGAAGGAAATGAAAGCATCACAAAAAAGCATAGGATCAGAAAAAGCTGAAAAAAATGATTTTTCATGGAACAAGCCTCCTGCTGAGCAAAATCTTAAAACTTAATTAACCATATGGAAATATTTGATTTTTTATGACAAATGATACATAATAGAGAAAGAAATTCGTGGTTGCGCAGATATGGGGTGACCACAAAAATTATTTCAAAAAGAGGGTTATAAACATGGTATTAGAAAACTTAGAACCAAAAGAAGTATTTCGATTTTTCGAGGAAATCTGCCAGGTACCTCATGGTACATTCGATACAAAGCGAATCAGTGATTACTGCGTAGCATTTGCAAAAGAAAGAGGACTTGCATGCATACAGGATGAGACAAATAACATTATCATTTCCAAACCGGGAACAGTGGGATATGAGAACAGTGAACCGGTCATTATTCAGGGACATATGGATATGGTATGCGAGAAACGTCCGGAATCAAATCATGATTTTAAGAAAGATCCGCTTGAACTGTATGTAGAAGACGGATATGTAAAAGCAAAAGACACTACACTTGGCGGTGATGACGGTATTGCAGTTGCTATGGCGCTGGCGATTTTGGACAGCAAGGATATTCCGCATCCACCAATTGAGGCTGTGTTTACGGTAGATGAAGAGATTGGAATGGGTGGAGCAGAGAATATTGACTTGTCCGTACTTAAAGGAAAGAAGCTTATTAATATTGACTCTGAAGAAGAGGGAATCCTGACAGTTGGCTGTGCAGGCGGATTCGGATATAATACTGAGATTCCAGTCACACGCGAGAACGCAGAAGGAGAGAAAATCAGTATCCGTATCCACGGACTTCTTGGAGGACATTCCGGAGCAGAGATTCACAAACAGCGTGGAAATGGACATAAAATGATGGGAAGACTTCTGAATCACGTATCTTTGGAGACTGACATCCGCCTGATCAGCATTGCAGGAGGAACAAAGAACAATGTCATTTCAAGTGAGTGTAAGGCAGAGATCCTTGTGGCGAAAGAAGATGCTGATAAAGTAAAAGCTTCTGTTGCAGAGTTAAAAGCAACATGGGACAAGGAGTTTCTTGGAAAAGAACCGGGACTTACTGTGGATGTAGAAGAAGAAAGTGTATCTGGTGTGGCAGTTATGAACGCGGAGAGTACAAAACGTGTAATCACATATTTTATCATCTGCCCGAACGGAGTACAGTGCTATGACCGTGAACTGGAAGGACTGGTTGAAACTTCCCTGAATCTTGGTATTGTAGAAACGACTAAGGACGCTGTAAAACTTGAAAGTCTTGTAAGAAGTTCTATGGAGAGTAAGAAAGCAGATATGAAAGAAATCCTGGATACTTGTGCACAGGCTGTCGGAGCTGACGGAAAGGCACAGGGTGGATATCCTGCATGGGAGTACAAAGTAGATTCCGAACTTCGCAAAGTAATGGTAGAGACATTTGTAGAGCAGTATGGAAAAGAACCGGTTGTATCTACCATTCACGCTGGACTGGAGTGTGGACTTTTCCTTGGAAAGAAACCAGATTTGGATTGTGTATCTATGGGACCGGATCTTTTGGATATTCATTCCTTTAATGAGAAGCTGGATATTGCCTCTACACAGAGAACATGGGAATACTTAAAAGGAATTCTTGCAAAATTAAAATAGGATAACGTGGTGTGTAGTATAAAAAATCTACAGACATCATGGCAGTTTGAAAAATAAGAAAATATAAAAGTAGAACATATGGAGAAAGAATCTGTATGTTCTATTTTTATTTTTACCATCTGCAGAGGTGGGAGTTATTTTACATTTGATATAGTCATATAGTAGAAGAAAAATGTGCGGAAAATGAGAATAAAACTGAAATGAAGAAAAATAGGAATCTTAGAAATAAACAAGTGTATACCTGGCAGGTAAGCTTGAGGCTGTTTGCAATTCTGCTTGTGATAGCGCTACTGGATGCTGTTGGAATATCAATTTCATATACGTCCGGAAAACACATGACAGATCGAATGATGACGTTGGCTGCGCAGCAATTTCGAGATAAATTTTTTTCGGAAGAACTGCGTCAGAATAAATACCTGTCTTTAACATGCAGGCAGGCGATGCAAAATGTGGAAAAAGAGGCCTTGTATTTCCCGATTCCAGAGTCTGATGTGGATAAATCTTTGAAAGTAAGTTTTGTGGACACCTGGCATATGGAACGTAATTATGGCGGAAATCGGGTGCATGAAGGAACAGATATTATGGCGGCTGAAAATAAACGGGGGCTGTATCCGGTGGTGAGCGTCAGTGACGGAACGGTGAAAAATAGGGGCTGGCTTGAAAAAGGGGGTTGGCGGATTGGTATCATAAGCGATAGTAGTACATATTACTACTACGCGCATCTGGACTCTTATACAAACCTGAAAATAGGAGATTATGTAAGAGCAGGAGAATTGCTAGGGTACATGGGAGATAGCGGTTATGGAGCAGAAGGAACGGTGGGACAGTTTCCCGTACATTTGCATTTTGGGATTTATTTTTATGAAAATGGGAAAGAAATCAGCGTTAATCCGTATGAAGTGCTTTTGTTTTTAGAAAATAAAAAATTAATCTATTCATATTTCTAGAGTTATACACCCAGATATGCTATACTATATTATGTATGTTTATGCGCTGGAGGAGAAAAATCAATGAGATTGCCAGAGAATTTTGAAAAAAAGATGCGAGATCTTCTGAAAGAAGATTTTGACGATTATATTGCATGTTATGAAGAGCCGCGTTATTATGGGCTTCGTGTAAATACGAATAAAATTTCCGTAGAAGAGTTTAAAAAGATCTGTCCGTTTGAAATCGAGCCGATTCCCTGGATTGAGAATGGATTCTATTATGACGGGGAGCATGTAACTCCGTCTAAACACCCATATTATTTTGCAGGGCTTTATTATCTGCAGGAGCCAAGTGCCATGACACCGGCAAACCGGCTTCCGGTGGAACCGGGAGACAAGGTGTTAGATGTATGTGCGGCACCGGGAGGAAAGGCTACAGAGCTTGGAGCAAAGCTTCAGGGGGAAGGAGTACTTGCGGCCAATGATATTAGTAATTCCAGAGCCAAGGGACTTCTGAAAAATATTGAGGTGTTCGGTATTGGCAATGTTCTTGTTTTAAGTGAAGAGCCTGGAAAAATGGAAAGCTATTTTACAGAGTATTTTGATAAGATTCTGATTGACGCACCGTGTTCCGGAGAAGGAATGTTCCGAAAAGATAAAAAAATGGTATCTGCATGGGAGGAGCATGGGCCGGACTTTTTCTGTAATATTCAGAAGAGCATTATCTTGCAGGCTGCCCGTATGCTAAAACAAGGCGGAATGATGCTGTATTCCACCTGCACTTTTGATCCGAGAGAAAATGAGCAGGTCATCGAACATTTACTTAAGACCTATCCGGAATTTAGAATCTTGAAGATTGCGCCATATGAAGGCTTTGTTCAGGGGATGCCGGAAGTGACAGAATCACGGGATCCGTCGCTTGTGGATACTGTCCGCATATTCCCACATAAAATGAAAGGGGAAGGACACTATCTGGCACTTGTACAAAAGGGCGAACCGTGTGACCGTGTGAAAGGTGAACTGACCGGTGGAAAAGGAAAGAAGAAATTACCAGAGGAACTGGAAGAATTTTTAAATGATGTAAAGAAAGAAATCCGTACGGATCTTCTGGATATCCACGGCGAGCGTGTCTATGTAATGCCGGCAGGACTTCCTGATCTTAAGGGACTTCGGTTCCTGCGTACCGGACTTTTACTTGGAGAACTTAAGAAAAAACGGTTTGAGCCAAGCCAGGCCTTTGCCATGACCCTCAAAAAAGATGATTATGAGAAGATTGTTGATCTGCCACTAGAAGATGATCGTGTGAGCCGTTATCTGAAAGGGGAAACACTGGATGTTGATGATTTGGTAGAGACGAAAGCAAAAGGCTGGTATCTGGTCTGCGTGGATGGTTATCCACTGGGATGGGGAAAGCTTGCTAATGGAACTTTGAAGAATAAATATCTGCCGGGATGGAGGTTGAATTCATGATCCGGTTAGACAAGTTCCTGTCTGAGATGGGCGTAGGAACCAGGCAGGAAGTGAAGCAGTATATTCGAAAAGGCAAAGTAGAGGTAGATGGCGAGATTGCAAAGCGCCCGGAACTTAAAGTGGACGAGACAAAAGCACATGTCACACTGGACGGTGAACGAATCGGATATGCCTCTTATGTATACTATATGCTGAACAAACCGGCGGGTGTAGTATCTGCAACAGAAGATAAACGCGAGAAAACAGTGATTGATCTGATCAAGGGACAGAAGCGGAAAGATCTGTTCCCGGTGGGGCGTCTGGATAAGGATACGGTGGGACTTCTTTTAATTACAAATGATGGAAATCTGGCACACCGGTTACTTTCTCCGAAACATCATGTGGATAAATGCTATTTTGCAAAAGTGCAGGGGAACGTTACAAAAGACGATGCGGAAAAATTTGCAGAAGGTGTAAATATTGGCACAGAAGATGAACCGGAGATCACGATGCCGGGAAAACTCGACATTATAAAAAGTGATGATTTATCCGAAATACGTCTGACCATCCAGGAAGGAAAGTTTCATCAAGTAAAACGCATGTTCCAGGCAGTGGGAAAAGAGGTTGTTTATCTGAAACGGGAACGTATGGGCAGCTTGATTCTGGATGATAATCTGGCAGAGGGCGAATACCGCATGCTGACCGAAGAAGAATTAAAGAATTTATTATTTTGAACGCTACAAGTGAGGTATTATAGATGTCACAGGGATTTTTACCAATATGTAAAAAGGATATGGAAGAACGGGGCTGGGAACAGTTGGACTTTGTGTACATTTCAGGGGACGCTTATGTAGACCATCCATCATTTGGACCGGCAGTTATTACAAGGCTTCTGGAAGATTATGGATACAAGGTCGGAATCATCGCACAGCCGGATTGGAAAGATAAGAACAGCATCACCGTTCTTGGCGAGCCAAGACTTGCTTTTCTTGTATCGGCAGGTAATATGGATTCTATGGTAAATCATTACTCTGTATCAAAAAGGCGTAGAAGTACAGATGCCTATACTCCAGGCGGTGTTATGGGAAAACGTCCGGATTATGCGGTGACAGTCTATGGCAACCTGATCCGTCAGGTTTATAAAAAGACACCAATCATTCTCGGAGGAATCGAGGCGAGTCTTCGAAGACTGGCACATTACGATTATTGGTCCAATAAATTAAAACGCTCCGTGCTATTGGATTCCGGGGCGGATATTATTTCATATGGAATGGGTGAGCATTCGATCATTGAGATTGCAGAGGCGTTAGATAGTGGACTTAGTATTCAAGATATTACTTACATTCCGGGAACTGTGTGTAAGGTCAAGAGTCTGGACAGTGTCTATGAACCAACAATTCTTCCATCCTATGAGCAATTGAAAGAGGACAAGCTCAATTATGCAAGAAGTTTTTATGTGCAGTATTGTAATACAGATCCGTTTTCGGGGAAATGTCTCGTAGAGCCTTACAGCGATCATCTTTATGTTGTACAGAATCCACCTGCAAAACCGCTTTCTCAGGACGAGATGGATTTGGTGTATGGCCTTCCGTATATGAGAACTTATCATCCGAGTTATGAAAAAGACGGAGGGGTTCCGGCAATCAAAGAAATCAAGTTCAGTCTGATCAGTAACCGTGGCTGTTTTGGAGGGTGCAGCTTCTGTGCCCTGACCTTTCATCAAGGAAGGATTGTGCAGACGAGAAGTCATGAGTCCTTATTAAAAGAAGCGAATGAAATGGTGAAGGACAAGGATTTTAAAGGATATATTCATGACGTTGGAGGACCAACGGCAAACTTCCGTGCACCGTCCTGTGAAAAGCAGTTAAAATATGGCGTCTGCAAGGAAAAGCAGTGTCTGTTCCCGAAACCGTGTAAAAATATGAAGGTCGATCATCGGGATTACGTGGCACTTCTTAGAAAATTGCGTAAAATACCTGGAGTCAAGAAAGTTTTTATCCGTTCCGGAATCCGGTTCGACTACGTTATGGCAGATAAGGATGACACATTTTTAAAGGAACTGTGCCAGTATCATATAAGCGGGCAGCTTAAGGTTGCACCGGAGCATGTATCAGACGCAGTCCTGGAGAAAATGGGAAAACCGGAGAATTCTGTCTATAAGGGGTTTGTAAAACGGTATAAAAAAATGAACGAGCGTCTTGGTATGGATCAATATCTTGTGCCGTATCTAATGTCTTCTCACCCGGGGTCAACGTTAAAGGAAGCAGTCGAGCTTGCAGAACATTTACGGGATCTTGGATATATGCCGGAGCAAGTACAGGACTTCTATCCGACACCGTCCACCATATCTACCTGTATGTACTACACAGGCGTAGACCCAAGAAATATGAAACCAGTTTATGTACCGAAGAACCCGCATGAAAAAGCAATGCAGAGAGCATTGATCCAGTACCGGGATCCGAAGAATTATGATCTGGTCATGGAGGCGCTTAGAAAATCCGGGCGCATGGATCTGGTGGGATTTGACCAGAAATGCTTGATCAAGCCAAGGAAAATCAAGTCAGACATGTCTGGAGTAAAAAGAAAGCAGAACTGCAAGAATTCAAAAAATGTAAAAAATAACAGAGGCGGAAACAATAAACGCCGAAAGAGCAGATAATAACAGCGAAAGTGATAATTGTAAACACTGCAAGAGGTGATAGGAGTATGATGAAGATAGCATTGATTACAGGAGCATCTTCCGGACTTGGAAGAGAATTTGCAAGGCAGATTCCAAAGCTTTATCAGAATCTGGATGAAATCTGGGTCGTCGCAAGACGGGCAGAACGTCTGAACGAACTGGAGATGGAATTAAAAGTTCCGGTGCGTATTTTTGACGGAGATCTGAACCAGGATTATATTTATAAAAAACTGGGAATAGCACTGGGAAAATCCCACGCCAATGTACGGATGCTCGTAAATGCGGCGGGTTATGGAAAGATTGGAACATTCTGCGAGTATGGCTGGAAGGAAGAAACCGGCATGGTAGATCTCAACTGCCGGTCACTGACAAGAATGACAGCACTTTGTCTTCCGTATATGCATTGTGGCAGCAGAATTGTGAACCTTTCATCAGCTGCAGCATTTGGACCACAGCCTGGATTTGCAGTGTATGCAGCGACAAAATCTTACGTTTACAGCCTGTCCATGGCACTTGGCAGAGAACTCAAAGGAAGCGGTATTTATGTGACTGCCGTGTGTCCGGGACCGGTGGATACAGAATTCTTTGACCATACCGGAAAAGAAGTCGCAAGTGTGAAAAAGAAATTTCGTGCCGATGCGAAAGACGTGGTCAGAAAAGCTCTGATCGACAGCGCGAGAGGCAAAAAGACTTCCGTGTATGGTCTATCCATGAAAGCTGCTTGGGTGGCATCAAAAGTTGTGCCGGACAGTGTGATCGTGGCAGTGATGGAGAAAATTGCAGAATAGGAGGTTCGCATGAAGAAAAAAGAAAAGGGACAGCCTGGTTATATTAAATGGAGAAAAGAAAAATACCTGATCGGAACGATTGCGGAGTTTGCAGTTGTCATAGCACTTGTCGTGCTTGGTTATGTGCAGACGAAGACCAAGCTGAATCTGCTCACGGTAGTTGCAGTCGTCGGGTGTCTTCCGGCATCAAAGATGCTGGTCGAATTTATTACCATTGCACCACATCAGAGTATAGAAAAAGATATTTATCAGGAAATCGAGGCGAAAGCGTCACTTTTAAAAAGAGTTTATGATCTTGTCATTACAAGTCCGGAGAAAGTGATGCCGGTTGACGCTATTGTGATTTCCGGGCATACAGTCATCGGTTATGCGTCGAATACAAAGACGGACGAGGTAACATGTGCCAGATATTTGAAGGACATGCTCAATGCAAATCATCACGAAAAAATGACGGTCAAGATATTCCACGATTACAAAGCATTTTTAAGCCGCGTGGAGGGCATGAATAATATTGTTGAGGTGGGACATACAGAAAACGGACGGGAAGACCGTGCAGTCCGGAAACTGATTTTGTCCACTTGTATGTAGAATTATGAGAGAGACGATTATCAAAGAAAATGAGTCCGGTCAGAGGCTGGACAAATATTTGAAAAAATATCTTCCCCAGGCGCCTGGAAGTTTCATTTATAAAATGCTCAGAAAGAAGAATATTACATTAAATGGGAAAAAGGCAGCAGGGCAGGAGAAACTTAATACCGGAGATTCGATAAAGTTTTTTCTTGCAGAGGAGACAATCGATAAATTTACAGGAAATGCAGCAGCAAGTGAGTCTTATCCGGTAAAAAAGGATCTGGAGATTATTTATGAAGACGATAATATCCTGCTTATAAATAAGCCGGCAGGCATGTTATCTCAGAAAGCGAAGAAAGAAGATGTGTCACTGGTGGAATATGTGATTGGATATCTTCTGTCAAATAGTTCTGTTACAAAAGAAGAACTTCTGACATTTCACCCTGGAATCTGCAACCGGCTGGACCGAAACACAAGTGGTATGGTCGTGGCAGGGAAGAGCCTGGCCGGGCTTCAGATCATGGGGGAAGCTTTTAAAGAAAGAACCCTTGCAAAATATTACCTCTGTCTGGTCAAAGGCTGTATTAAAGAAACTTCACATATTCGGGGATATCTGAAAAAAGATGAGAAAACGAATAAAGTTATGATTAGCCGGAAAATGTCGGAAGGGGCAGCAGCCATTGAGACAGAATATGAGCCAGTGGCTTATCAAAAAGAGCTTACGCTGTTAAAGGTTCATCTGATTACTGGTCGGACGCACCAGATCCGTGCACATCTGGCAAGTATCGGACACCCGTTAATGGGGGACTACAAATATGGAAATATATCCTGGAACCACCAGTATGAGACATATGGTGTAAAGGCACAAATGCTACATTCTTATGAGCTACATTTTCCGCAGATGCCAAAACCTTTGGAGAATCTTTCGGAAAATGTATTTCAGGCGCGTGTTCCGGGTAAATTTTATCAACTTATTAAGGAGACAGCATGGGAACATGGAACTCAAGAGGCCTTAGAGGTTCTACATTAGAAGAGATGGTCAATTGGACCAACGACCATTATCTGGAAAAGGGACTTGCCCTGATTCAGAAGATACCGACCCCCATTACACCGGTGCGCATGGACGCAGATCACAAACAGATCACACTGGCGTATTTTGAAAAACGAAGTACGGTAGATTACATTGGAGCAGTCCAGGGAATTCCAGTGTGCTTTGATGCAAAAGAATGTGTAGCTGATACATTCCCATTACATAATATCCATGAGCATCAGATTACATTTATGACTCAGTTCGAGCATCAAGATGGAATTGCGTTTATCCTGATTTATTATTCTGAACGGAACGAACTTTATTATATGCGATTTGAAGAAATGATTCGTTTCTGGAACAGAGCATGTGATGGCGGGCGTAAAAGTATCCGCTACGAGGAATTAGATCCACGATTTTTTATGAAACCCAAAAACGGGTATTATATTCCTTATCTGGACTTCATAAATCTGGATTTGGAACTCCGTGAGGAAGCTTGACAAAGTGCCTGGAAATGCGTATAATGCAATAAGGTTTTAATATGGTAGCACGCTAAAGTGTGGGAGGAATGATCTATGGAAAAACTACTTCATACGCCGGAGGGAGTCCGGGATATTTATAATGTTGAGTGCGGAAAGAAGCTGGCACTGGAAAATCGACTGAAAAAAACACTGCATTTATTTGGATATCATGATATTCAGACTCCGACCTTTGAATATTTTGATGTGTTCCGGAAGGAAATCGGAACAATACCGTCCAAAGATCTGTACAAATTTTTTGATAAAGAAGGCAACACGTTGGTTTTGCGACCAGATATCACACCGTCCATCGCACGTGTGGCTGCTACATTATTTGGAGAGGAAGATCTCCCGATACGGCTTTGTTACACAGGTAATACATTTATTAATCATTCCAACAATCAGGGACGATTAAGAGAAGTGACCCAGATGGGAGCTGAGCTGATTGGGGATGATTCAGTGGAGGCAGATGCAGAGATGCTTGCTATGGTCATTGAATCTATGCAGGCAATCGGACTTAAGGAATTTCAATTAAGCGTTGGACATCTTGGCTTTTTCCAAAGTCTTATTGAAGACGCAGCATTGGACGAAGAAGCACGGGAACGGGTCGTTGAACTGATCAACAACCGCAATTACTTCGGAGTTGAGGAATATCTGGACAGCATTATGGTAAAGAGAAGCTCAAAAGAGGCATTTGCAGCTCTTGGAAATCTGGTCGGAGGCGTGGAAGTTCTTGCAAAAGCAAAGAACATTGCACCTAATTCCAGTGGAATCATGGCTGTGAAGCGACTGGAGAAGATTTATGATATTCTCACACTTTACGGAGTCGAGAAGTTTGTGACTTTTGATCTGAGTATGACAGGAAATTATGGATATTATACGGGAATCATCTTCCGTGGTTATACATTTGGAACCGGAGATGCGGTAGTCAAAGGCGGCCGTTATGATCATTTGCTGGAGAAGTTTGGGAAGACATCAGCATCTATCGGCTTTGCCATTGTCATTGATGAGTTGATGAATGCTCTGATCCGCCAAAAAATCCGCATTGTTTATACAAGAAAGAATGCAATTATTCTTTATGATGAAAGCCGTGCAAGAGATGCGATCCGGCTTGCAAAAGATTTCCGGGCGAAAGCAAAGAATACAGAACTGATTAAGAAATCACCGGAGAAAGGATTGGAAGACTATATCCGGTTCGGCAAGGAATATTATGCTGGAAGTCTTGTATATATTAAGAAAAGTGGCGAGATTACCATGGTAAATCTGGTGACCGGAGAACAAAAGGAAGTAAATAACAACAAATAAAATGTCTGCTTTGGCAGACCCAGATTCGAAGAGCCTTGAAAATGGGTTTTGAATTTGACGATAGGAGTTTTTATATGAGATATCTGACATTTGCCCTTGGAAAAGGGCGTCTTGCCAATCAGACACTGGAACTATTTGAAAAGATTGGTATTACTTGCGAAGAGATGAAGGACAAGAATTCCAGAAAGCTGATTTTTACCAATGAAGAATTGAAGCTTCGTTTCTTTCTGGCAAAGGGACCAGATGTACCGACCTATGTAGAGTATGGTGCAGCTGATATTGGAGTTGTAGGAAAGGACACCATTTTGGAGGAAGGGCGTAAAGTCCACGAGGTTCTGGATCTTGGCTATGGAAAATGTAAAATGTGTGTCTGCGGATATAAGGATGCAGCGCCACTTTTACAGCATCATGAGTTGATTCGTGTGGCAACAAAATATCCGAATATTGCAAAAGATTATTTTTATAATAAAAAGCATCAGACTGTGGAGATCATTAAACTGAACGGTTCCATTGAACTGGCACCAATCGTTGGACTTTCTGAGGTCATTGTCGATATTGTGGAGACCGGTTCCACACTTCGTGAAAATGGACTGGAAGTTCTGGAGGAAGTATGTCCTCTTTCCGCAAGAATGATTGTGAATCCAGTCAGCATGCGTATGGAAAGCGAGCGGATCAAGAATCTGTTGATGAAGCTTCGCACACAGATTTAAAATAATAAATGGTTTCTGGACAGAAAAAGCGAAAAGACATGTAAGATGATAACAGGAGCCTTGTGTATAGGAGGAAGAACGGCAATGAGAATACAGAAGTTAGATGAAAACAGCAGAAAAAATCTTTTAGAAGATCTGTTAAAGAGAAGCCCGAACAATTATGGACAGTACGAGCAGGGAGTGACAGAAATTCTCGCAAATGTAAAGGCAAACGGAGATCAGGCTCTGTTTGAGTACACAAAAAAATTTGATCAGGCAGACTTAAATGCAGGAAACATCAAAGTTACAGATGCTGAGATTGAAGAGGCTTATGCATTGGTAGATCCAAAGCTTGTTGAGATTATCCGTAAATCACTTGCAAATATACGTACTTATCATGAAAAACAGCGTCAGACAAGCTGGTTTGACAGCAAACCGGACGGAACGATCCTTGGACAGAAAGTGACAGCACTTCACAGAGTAGGTGTGTATGTACCAGGTGGAAAGGCAGCGTATCCATCTTCTGTATTGATGAACATTGTACCGGCAAAGGTAGCTGGAGTTGATGAGATTATTATGGTGACACCTCCGGGAAAAGACGGAAAGGTAACACCGACTACACTAGTGGCAGCAAAAGAGGCCGGAGCAGATGCAATCTATAAAGTCGGCGGAGCACAGGCAATCGGAGCACTTGCTTATGGAACTGAGAGCATACCAAAAGTTGACAAAATCGTAGGACCTGGTAATATTTATGTGGCACTTGCAAAGAAAGCAGTTTATGGTTATGTAAGTATTGATGCCATTGCCGGACCAAGTGAGATTCTTGTTATTGCAGACGAGACTGCAAACCCAAGATTCGTGGCAGCAGACCTTCTGTCACAGGCAGAACATGATGAACTCGCCTCAGCAATCCTTGTAACAACAAGCGAAGAACTTGCCAAGAAAGTTTCTGATGAGACTGACAAGTTCATAAAAGAATTATCCCGTGGTGAGATTATTCAGAAATCTCTCGATAACTATGGATACATACTGGTTACAGATACGATGGATGAGGCAATTGAGACAGCAAATGAGATTGCCTCCGAGCATCTTGAAATCCAGACAAAGAATCCATTTGATGTCATGACAAAAATCCGTAATGCCGGAGCTATTTTCATCGGAGAGTACGCAAGTGAGCCACTGGGAGATTATTTTGCCGGACCGAACCATGTTCTTCCGACAAATGGAACTGCAAAATTCTTCTCACCACTTTCCGTAGATGATTTTATTAAGAAATCAAGTATAATATCTTATTCTGAAAATGCACTTCGTGCGATCCACGAGGATATTGAAGCATTTGCTACAGCTGAACACTTAACTGCACATGCAAATTCAATTAAAGTTCGTTTTGAGAAATAAGGAGGCTTGAAAGATATGGCAAGAATAGCAACAAAGAAACGTACAACAAAAGAAACTGACATTGAAGTAACACTGAATCTTGATGGAACCGGGAACAATCAGATCGATACTGGAATTGGATTTTTTGATCATATGTTGGACGGAATGGCAAGACATGGGTTGTTCGATCTTACCGTAAAGGTCAATGGAGATCTGGATGTGGATTGTCATCACACCATAGAAGATACCGGAATCGTAATCGGACAGGCAATTTTGGAAGCGGTAGGAGATAAAGCCGGAATCAAGCGGTTCGGGCATATGATTCTTCCGATGGACGAGACACTGGCACTGTGTGCAGTAGATCTTTCCGGACGTCCGTATTTGAAATATGATGCAGAATTTACGGTAGAGAATATCGGTGAGCTGGATACCGAAATGATCAAAGAATTCTTCTATGCCATATCTTACAGTGCAATGATGAATATTCATCTGAAAATTATGGACGGAGAAAATAATCACCATATGGCAGAAGCCCTGTTCAAGAGCTTTGGTAAGGCTCTCGACATGGCGACAATGAGAGAACCACGTATTGATGAGGCGTGGACAACGAAAGGAAGCCTGTAAAAGGAGAGAATAAAACTTAATTATGATAAGTTATAGAAAATTAATCCCATGCATTTATATTGCAGGAGGGAAAGCGATAAAATGGTTTAATGACCGGGAAGTCCTGGCAGATAATGTGGTAGAGCTCGCGAAGCACTACAGTGACCGCGGGGCAGATGAACTTCTGATTTTTGATTTATCAGATTCTGATGATGATCACGAGGCATCTTTAAATCTGCTCAGACAGATTCATAATGTGATCAGTATTCCAATGGTAGCAGGAGGCAACATCAAACGTATGGAAGATGTACAGAGAATCCTGTATTCCGGAGCTAAACGAGTAATTTTGAATTTTTCAAAACCGGACAGTGCTGAGATGATGGCAAAAGCAGCTGAACGTTTCGGAAAAGAGAAGGTTGCAGTTTCGTTAGATGATTTTGACGGATTGTTCAAGCATCAGCATTTGATTGAAGATAATTGCAGCCAACTGATTTTTATGCACAGACTGGATCTGAACTCTGTTGTGGCAGTTACAGACATTCCATGTGTTATTGTGACTGATACGATGGAAGAACTGGAATTATTTAAAATTTTAAAATCCGAAGGAGTCAAAGGTCTGTCTGGACGATATATCAGTCAGCCGGAAATGAATTTTAATGATTTTAAAGAACTCTGCGAAAAAGAAGATATTCAGATGACTTCATTTGAAAGTATTATGGAGTTCTCACAGTTTAAGAAAAATCCACAGGGGCTTCTTCCGGTCATCGTACAGCATTACCAGACAGGAGAAGTGCTGATGCTGGCGTATATGAATGAAGAAGCATTTAACCAGACGGTTAAGACCGGGCGCATGACTTATTACAGCAGAAGCAGACAGAAGCTTTGGCTGAAAGGAGAGACAAGCGGACATTTTCAGTATGTGAAGTCACTGACAATAGATTGCGATCTGGATACGCTCCTTGCAAAAGTCGATCAGGTGGGAGCAGCTTGTCACACAGGAAATCCAACTTGTTTCTTCCAGCCTATTGTTGGAAGTGATAATAATGAGAAGAGTCCGGTACAGGTGTTCGAACATGTTTACCAGACAATTATTGACAGAAAAAATAATCCAAAGGAGGGGTCTTATACAAATTATCTCTTTGAACAGGGACAGGATAAGATCCTGAAGAAGATTGGAGAAGAAGCAACCGGCATTGTGATCGCCTCCAAAAATCCAAATCCGGAAGAATTGAAAACGGAAATGGCAGATTTCCTTTATCATGCTATGGTACTGATGGTGGAAAAAGGAATTACATGGGAAGATATTACAAATCAGTTATTGCAGAAATAGATTCCTTGCAGGTATAGGTGCATAAGTAAGTTCATAGATTTAAGAAAGCGATAAATGTTCAATAATGAATAAGGCGGAGGAATCTATGAATGATGCAGAAAGACGCAGGCAGGAGCTTTTGGAGCAGACAAGGGCGCTGTATAATGATAGAAGGACGATACCTGCAGTACACCCAAGATATGCAAATGCATATCATTACCTGTATGGAAAGTCACAAGAGGATATAAATGAAGATACAAAAGGCGGAACATTTGGAATCCGCCTTTTTTTGTGTGCATTGATGTTTGCTGCATTTTTAACAATGGATAAACAAAAACAGGAAGTGTTTCATATGAGCAGCAGTGATATAGCCAATGAAATTACAAAAGATACGGATATTCAGGAAATTTGGAAATCATTGTAACAGGTTGTAATAAGTTGTAACAAAACCTTAAGAAATTCCTAATAACTATCCCGTTGAGAAAAATGTCGAACTGAGCTATACTTAACTGAGAATAAGAAAAGGAAAAGTGGAGAAAGAATACCTATGAGTAAATTTCGAGATGAAGATGAATTTAATATAGATGAAGATCAGAGATATGCTTTTGGTGAAGACTATGATCTGGACGATGAAGACAGCGGATTAGATGACGATGAAGACTATGAAGACTATGATCTGGATGAAGATTATAATCTGGACGATGATTATATAGATTACGGAACAGAAGCTGAAGATTCGGAGAGGTATTCTGACCATGACGAAGACGATGATTGGATTTCTCATGAGAATAGAAGAATCCATGGAAACCATTCGAAGAAAAAATCGGATGATCTGAAAGGGTATGATAGCAGAAGTGAAAGACATGAAAGCCTTAAAAACCACCGAAAGAGAAAGAAGAGGAATCAAATCCTGATTTTGGCAGCTTGTTTAGTACTTGCGTGTCTGGTCTTGACCGGAATATTAAAGTTTGCCGGAGTGATTGGTGTTAAGACTGAAGTTACGCTCAAAGCAGACAAGATTGAAATACAACAGAACAGTCAGGATCCGGTAAATCTTACAGCTACGGCAACATCAGAGGACGAGAAAAAAGCTGCCAAAGTATGGCTGGATAAGAAAAAGGGTTACAGTGTTGCAGATTTCATCAACGAACTGAGAGCTGGAAAGAATTATGAGATTTCCACAGATGCCAAGACTGATACAGAAGGAAAATACAAGATCACGATTAAGATGAATTCCGATATCCAGAAAAAGCTGGAGAATGAATGGAAACATAAAGTCAGACTGACAGTTGAAGGCGGTACATTTGTTGTGACAAATCCAACGGGAACATGGGATGGAGACAAGTTTAAGAAGTACGATGGTACATATGTAATGAATGATTTTGTGGTTTCCAAAGGAAAGACTTATTATTTTGATGCAGATGGTAATAAAGTAACCGGAAAGCAGACCATCAATAATGCAACATATTTCTTCAATAAAGACGGTGTTATGCAGACCGGATGGAAGAAAACTGATGACGGAACATATTATCTAGGGGATAATGGTGCGGCAGTCATTGGCTGGCAGACCATTGAAGAAGATGATTATTATTTCGACAATAGTGGAATTATGGCGACCGGAGAAGTTCAGGTAGGTCTTGCAAAATGTACATTTTCCAAAAAAGGTAAACTGAAATCAAAAGGAGATGTCAATATTGATGCGAGTAAACCGATGGTGGCGCTTACATTTGATGACGGACCGGGAGAACGAACCGGAGAGCTTCTGGCTCAGTTAGAGAAGTATAATGCACATGCAACATTTTTTATGCAGGGAAAGAATATTCCGGGAAAAGAAGATTTTGTAAAGAAGATGAAAGAAACTGGTTGTGAATTAGGAAACCATTCTTATGACCATCCGCAGCTTACAAAGCTCAGTGCAGATAAGATCGCAAATCAGATTGGTACAACGAACGATCTGATCCAACAGGCAGCAGGATCCACGGCAACCGTCATGAGACCACCTTATGGTGCAATCAATGATACGGTAAGATCTTCTGTAGGACTGCCAATGATTTTATGGAGTATTGATACCCTGGATTGGAAGACAAGAAATGCGCAGTCAAGCATTGACACGGTTATGAATGATGTACAGGATGGAGATGTTATTCTGATGCATGATATCCATACAGAATCTATTGATGCGGCACTTGTTTTGATTCCGAAACTTGAAGAAGCAGGCTATCAGCTCGTGACAGTTTCAGAGATGGCAAAGGCAAAAGGCGTTGCATTACAGAACGGTGAGAAGTATGTTGATTTCTGGGCAAAAGATGTAGAAAAGTATAAGAGCAGCGGCTCAGCCCTGACAGATACAAGCAGCAGTTCATCATCTGATGCGAAGAGTGAAGCAACATCTGATGCAAACAACTCAAAGAAAAGTGACAGCAGTTCTTCAAAAAACAGCAGTTCCAAAAAGAGTAGCAAGAAGAGTAATTGAAATCATAAGGTGTTAAAGAAAGAATCTGTATAATATATCAGCTGGGAGATGACTCCCACCTCTATAGGTGGTGAGAAACAAGCTTGTATCAGTGGGGGAGTCAATCCCCCAGCTGATATAGCCTCCGGCAGGATTGCAGAGGTGCGCAGTAGAAGTATGTCATGCAATTGCATGACGCGCACCTCGCAGCAAGAATGCCGAGGCATTCTTGAATATTATTCAATAGTTAAGAAGGGACAACTTGTGAAAGCTAAAAGGACAAACATTATAAAAAAACAAGGGACAAAGACATTGGCAGGGATTCTGGCAGTTGGCATGACATTTGGCACACCGATTTCAGTACTTGCAGATGATAATATATCTGACAGTACGATGGAACAACAGGCAGGGGTACAAAATGTACTGGCTAAAAAAGTCGATGGTTCAGAAACTTTGGTAAAAGTATCTGAAGTAGTACTTGGAATGATTCAGCGCAATGAGGTGAAGCTGGACACCGATAAGTTTCTGAAAGATGTGACGACTGGACAGAAAGTAGATCCGACAACCGGAGAACGAGTAACAGAACTGGGAACACCCGTAGAACCGAGCGAACCGGAAATACCGACAACACCGATAACACCGACAGAACCGAGTGAACCGAGTGAACCGGAAATACCGGAAACACCGGTAGAACCGAGTGAGCCGGAAGCACCGACAACACCGAGTGAGCCGGATGAACCGGAAACTCCTGCTGACAATATAGAAAATACAGAGACAAATCAGAATGGGCAAGCTAATCAGGAGAAAGCGGTTCAAACTGAGAATACAGAAACAGCAAGTAATGAGGATTTAATTTCCAGGCAGCAGATTGTAAAACTTCCACAGACTATTGATGATTTCAGATTTTGGACAGTTGCGAGAACTTATGCATTTGCAAAGGAGGATCTGTATGTCAGAGAATCCATTCCGGAAGGAATAGATGGAACCGCCGACACATCAGATGAGTCTTTGAAAGCAGATAAAAAGGCTGCGAAAAAAGAAGCAAAAAAGTTAAATGCCATTTACGAAAAGGCAGAGCAGAATAAAAAAGCAGCAATTCACGCAGAGCCTATTACCGAACAGCAACAGACAGAAGACGATGTGACACTAAACGAGAATGTAACAGATCAGAATGCTGAGCAGGTCCGTTACATTGGTAAACTTGATAAGAATGGTCTTCTTTACATTTTAAAAGAAGAAGAAAATGGCTGGCTTTACGTAGAGTCCGGTAATGTCAGAGGATTTGTGAAAGCATCAGAAGTTTATACCAGCAATGCAGCGCAGAAACTTTTGGAAGTTTATCAAAAAGAAGCAAAGAAAACTGCAGCAGAGAATGGGACTGAATATACTGGAATTGAAGGAACGGCAGCAATTGCCCAGACATTAGTTTCACCACTGGAAAATCAGGCATATACGTATCTGCGTGCAACGGTAAATCAAACTGTTGCAGATAAGAATTATGCGACGGTAAATGCGACGATGCTGAATGTACGTGAGGGCAAAGGTACAGAATCCAGAATCGTGGGAACGATGAATCAGGGAGCGCTTTGTTATGTGCTTGCAGATGCGGATTCTGACTGGGTATATGTGGAGTCCGCAGATGTGCGTGGATTTGTGGCAAGACAATATCTGAATACTGGAGATGAAGTAACCACACAGGTGGAGATTACAGGTGAGGATCACTATCAGACTGCAGAAGAAATTATATCGCCAGAAGAGAATCAGGCACTTTACTATACACTTACGTCTACAAAAGAAGGAACTCCGAATGGAGCAGTTCGAGAATCTATTTTGGAATATGCTTCTCAGTTTATAGGTAATCCATATGTCTGGGGAGGAACCAGTCTGACAGAAGGGGCAGACTGTTCTGGATTTGTGCAGCAGATTTATAAGGCATACGGATATGAACTTCCAAGAGTTGCACAAGATCAGAGTCAGTATGGGACACAGATTCCTGTGGAAGATGCCCAGCCGGGAGATCTGATTTTCTACGCAAAAGCAGGACATGTTTACCATGTAGTCATGTATGCTGGCGATGGAAAAACGATTGAGGCAGCCAACACGAAAGCCGGAATTATCAGTGGCACTGTCAATACGGAAAATGCAGTGTGGGCAACTCGTATATTGGAGGATAATGAGGTAGTTGTTGATGGAGGCATTGGAGAAGTCAATGCAACGACAGATATGTATGGTACATGTCTTGGGAATTTTAAGATTACATACTACTGCGCATGCGAAAAGTGTTGTAATAAAGCAGATGGAATTACAGCAACAGGAAGCCGTGTGGCAGAAGGAAGAACCATTGCAGTTGATCCAAGTGTAATTCCATACGGAACAAAAGTTATCATCGGAGGACATATATTTACAGCAGAAGACTGTGGTGGAGCGATTAAGCAGAATCACATTGATATCTATGTGAACAGCCATGAAGAGGCAGAGGCGCTTGGCGTGGCAAATGCCTCTGTATATCTGGTGAAGTAAGGATTTTTTTTGAAGATTTATTATGAATTGCAAAATGAGAGACAGTAAAGTAATGAAATCATGCTTTGCTGTCTTTTCTGAGCTAAAAACACAGGCGTTTATTTTCATATAGAGGATAATAAAAAGGAAGAAAATTATGAGCAGGGAAAACAAATACGAGATTGATATGTGTAATGGATCAATCATGGACAAGTTAATATCATTTGCATTGCCGTTGATGTTATCCGGTATGCTGCAGTTAATGTTCAATGCGGTGGATATTGTGGTCGTAGGAAGATTCAGTGGAAGCCAGTCTCTTGCGGCAGTAGGGGCAACGACAGCGCTTATTTATCTTTTTACAAACTTATTTATTGGTATTTCTCTTGGTGCAAATGTATTAGCTGCCCGATATTATGCAGCGGGAAAGCATGAAGAGATGTCCGAGACCGTTCATACAGCGATGATGTTTGCTTTGATCAGTGGAATTATTATGATTTTTGTGGGATTATTTTTTTCAAGACTTGCGCTTGAGATTATGGGTACCCCTTCTGATGTTATTGATCAGGCAACGTTGTATATGAGAATTTATTTCCTGGGTATGCCTTTTTTTATGCTTTATAATTACGGCGCAGCCATATTAAGAGCTGTCGGAGATACGAAACGGCCGCTGATATTCCTGATTATTTCCGGAGTGGTCAATGCATGCTTAAATATGTTGCTTGTTATTGTATTCCATCTGGACGTGGCAGGAGTTGCGATTGCAACGGTGACTTCACAATTTATTTCCTGTGTACTGGTAATTGGTTGTTTATACAGAACTAAGAGCAGCTACCAGTTACGATTTTCACGCTTGAAGATCCAAAAGAAATATCTGAAACCAATCTGCCAGGTTGGAATTCCGGCTGGAATTCAAAGTACTGTAATTAATTTTTCAAATGCATTGCTTCAATCTTCGGTGAATTCATTTGGCTCAACGACTATGGCCGGATATACAGCAGCAAATAATATTTTTGGATTCTTATATGTCTCTGTTAATGCGATCACACAGGCATGTATGAGCTTTACCAGTCAGAACTATGGACTGCGAAAACTAAAACGTATGGATAAAATATTGATTGACTGTTTGATTCTGACAGTTGTCGTATCGCTTGTATTAGGAGGCGGAGTTTATTTATTTGGAGCAGAGATTCTGAGATTATATACAGAAGAGGCGGAAGTAATCCGTTGTGGTATAGAAATTTTTGCATATACCACCGTGACATATTTCCTGTGCGGAATTATGGATCTTTTTCCAGGGGCACTCCGTGGTATGGATCGTTCAACAGTACCGATGATCTTATCCGTTATCGGTACAGTGGGAACAAGAATTGTATGGGTGTTCTGGTTGTTCCCGGCTCACCGTTCGTTGGCATTTCTGTTTATTTCATATCCGGCATCATGGCTCATTACAATTGCGATGCAAGTTATTTGCTTTTATTTTGTGAGGAGAAAAGTGCATGGGTAACAGTAGGTTACGCTAAGATTTGACAGGAAATCCTGGATGTAACCGATAGTGAATAATATGTGGAAAAATATGCAATCGAATTTAATTGACTATTATCTGATTACCATATATTATTATATATTGTTAACCATTACTAAACGTCAGTCAGTGTTTAGGATTTTGGAAGTTTTGTAGTAATTTACGATTTTCACCCTAGAATAGACTAAAATACAGCAAAAAAACAGTTACAAAAAACAACGAAAATTTATGATTTTACAAGAAAAAACAGTAAGAATTTATTTGTGTATATTGCACAAAGAATCAAGGAGATTTAATGAGAAAACTTGCTTTAAATGATGAAATATTACTAAAAATCGAGAAGCCTGCCCGTTATATCGGAGGGGAGTATAATTCGGTCATGAAAGACCCGGAAAAGGTAGCGATTAGATTCGCCATGTGTTTCCCGGACGTCTACGAAATTGGAATGTCACATCTCGGCATCCAGATTCTTTATGACATGTTCAACCGCCGTGAGGATGTGTGGTGTGAGCGTGTCTATTCTCCGTGGGTAGATCTGGACAAGGTGATGCGCGAGGAACATATTCCTCTTTTTGCATTGGAATCTCAGGATCCAGTGAAAGAGTTTGATTTTCTCGGTATTACAATCCAGTACGAAATGTGCTATACGAATATTTTGCAGATTCTGGATCTGAGTGGAATTCCGCTTCACGCAAAAGAAAGGACGGAGGATGATCCAATTGTAATTGGCGGCGGTCCTTGCACCTATAATCCGGAACCAATTGCAGAATTTTTTGATATGTTTTATATCGGTGAAGGGGAAACGGTTTATGACCAGCTCTTAGATATTTACAAAGAAAATAAGAAAAATGGTGGAAGCAGATGGGATTATCTGGCAAAAGCTGCAGAGGTAGAAGGTATCTATGTTCCGGCGTTTTATGATGTAACATATAAAGAAGATGGCACGATTGATTCATTTGTACCGAATCATCCAAATGCAAAAGAAAAGATCAAGAAGCAGCTTGTAATGGATATGAGTGAGGCTGTCTACCCGGAGAATCCGGTCGTTCCATTTATTCGTGCGACGCAGGACCGTGTTGTACTTGAGATCCAGCGTGGCTGTATCCGAGGCTGCCGCTTCTGTCAGGCAGGAATGTTGTACCGTCCGACCAGAGAAAAAGATGTAGAGGTTTTGAAACAGTATGCTTATAAGATGTTAAAGAGCACCGGGCATGAAGAGATTTCACTTAGTTCCTTAAGTTCCAGTGATTACAGTCAGCTAAAGGAGCTTGTAAACTTCCTGATCGACGAATTCAAAGGAAAAGGAATCAATATTTCTCTGCCGTCTCTTCGAATTGATGCCTTTTCTCTGGATGTTATGGAACGTGTCCAGGATATTAAGAAAAGCAGTGTGACATTTGCACCGGAGGCTGGTTCCCAGAGAATGAGGAATGTGATTAATAAAGGACTTACGGAAGAGGATATTCTCGGTGGTGCAGGACAGGCATTTGACGGGGGCTGGAACAAGGTAAAACTTTACTTTATGCTTGGACTTCCGACGGAAACTGAAGAAGATATGAAAGAGATTGCGGTTCTGGCAGATAAAATTGCGAGACGCTACTATGAGATTCCAAAGGATCAGCGCAATGGAAAATGTCAGATCACAGCCAGTAGTTCTTTCTTTATTCCGAAACCGTTCACTCCGTTCCAGTGGGCGCCGATGTATGAAAATACAGAATATATTGCAAGAGCTGCCATTGTGAAACATGCATTTCAAGATCAGCTTAACCGTAAGAGTCTGAAGTACAACTGGCATGATGCAGAAGTGACTGTTCTGGAAGGTATCCTTGCCAGAGGCGACCGAAAGGTCGGAAAACTGATTGAGGAAGTATATCGTCTGGGAGCTATTTACGATTCCTGGAGTGATCAGTTCGACAATGATAAATGGATGCAGGCATTTGAAAATACTGGAATTGATATTGGATTTTACAATTTACGAGAACGCTATGAAGATGAAGTGTTCCCGTGGGATTTCATTGATATTGGTGTTACGAAAAAATTCTTGAGAAAAGAATGGGACAAAGCTATGAAAGGAGAAGTAACACCGAACTGCAGAATGCAGTGTTCCGGCTGTGGTGCCGCAAGATGGGGAGGAGGTGTCTGTGTTGAAGGCAAGAATTAAATTTCGAAAATACGGATGTATGAAATTTATCGGACATTTGGATGTTATGCGTTTCTTTCAAAAAGTGATGCGGCGGGCAGACATACCGATCGCGTTCAGCGGCGGATACAGTCCGCATATGATCATGTCATTTGCTCAGCCACTGGGAATCGGCCTTACCAGTGACGGAGAATATCTGGATATTGAATTGACAGAGCCGATTGATTCAAAAGAAGCGGTGGCCCGAATGAATACAGTCAGCGTAGAAGGAATTGAGATGGTAAGTATGGTGCAGATTTCCGAGGAGAAAAAGGCCAGTGGTATGACGATTACGGCAGCCTCCGATTATCAGGTGTTTTTACTGGAATCAGGAAAGAGTTCTGATGTTCGAAGAAATATTCCGTCTGAATGGAAAGAATCCTGGGAGGAGTTCTTAAGTCAGGAGCAGATTTTGGTTTGGAAGAAGACAAAGAAGAGCGAAAAAGAAGTTGATATTAAGCCGATGATTTACGGGTCAGAAATAAAGGAAGAATATATATATCTATATCTGGCAACCGGTAGCGAACAGAACTTGAAACCAGATCTTGTAATGGAAACATTTCTGAAATATATTGGGCAGGAAGATGCACCGTTGTTCTATAATCGCCTCGATGTATATGCAAGGGACGAGGATGGAAAACTGGTGCCCCTTGAGGCACTTGGGACACCGATGGTCTGTTCTTAGTTAGAAAGAGTAGTTTGACGTGTTTTTTACAGCGAGAATGTGCCGAGGCGCATTCTTTGTTCAATAAGACAAGGAGTGATTGACTTGAGTAAAAAAGAAGTAAAGACAAATGCCATGCGTATGTTGGATCGTATGAAGATTCCATATGAATATGAAGAATATGAATGTGATGAATTTTCAGACGGTATTGAGACTGCGGATAAGTTAGGGTATGATCATAAGTATGTATACAAGACACTGGTAACAACAGGAAAAAGCGGTGGGCATTATGTCTTTGTTATTCCTATCGAGGAAGAAATCGATTTTAAGAAGGCTGCAAAAGTTGTAGGTGAAAAATCACTGGAGATGCTTCATCTGAAAGAATTGACAAAGGTGACCGGATATGTACGGGGAGGCTGTACATCAATCGGAATGAAGAAACAGTTCCCGACAGTGATCCAGGAAGATGCAAAAGAACTGGATCATATGCATGTCAGCGGTGGAAAGCTGGGCATGCAATTGACTTTGTTGCCTGAAGATCTTGCAAAAGCCGCAAACGCACAGTTTGCTGATGTTATTCATAAAGATTAACAGAGGATTTTTTGCGAGAATGCCGAGGCATTCTTGAAAGAAGGAGAGACAATTATGGATAATTATCTGACAGAAAATATTGATACCGTAATTTTTGATATTGGAAATGTATTGATACATTTTGCGTGGGAGGACTATCTTCATGATCTTGGTTATGAAGGTGCGATGTTTGACCGTGTGGCAGATGCAGTATTTCGCAGTGATGACTGGGATAAAGGTGATTCCGGACTTTACACGACACAGGAGTGGCTTGACTCGTTTATTGAAAATGATCCGGAGATTGAGGAAGATATCCGCAAAGTGTTCGAAGGATTTGGCGCGTCCATTGTCCCGTATCCGGTAACAGAACGTTGGCTTTCGTATATTCGTGAAAAAGGAATGAAAATGTACTATCTGTCCAATTATTCTGACGAAATGTACTGTCAGTCAGAGGAGCAATTAAGCTTTTTGAAAACATTTGACGGAGGGGTATTTTCCTGGAAGGAGAAATGTATGAAGCCGGATCCAAAGATTTATGAGATACTTCTTAAGCGTTATAAAATCGTTCCGGAACAGGCACTGTTCTTTGATGACAGACCTGAAAATGTGGAAGGTGCACGAAAGGTGGGCATAAATGGAGTCGTATTTAATACAGATATTCCATTGCAGATGCTTGAAAAATAATGTAATATATCAGAAGATAGTTTTTTCATAGGATGATAAATTATTCAGCATTACTAGATTATGTTATGTGGAGGAATACAAAAAAGATGATAAAGGTCGTAAAATTCGGAGGAAGCTCACTGGCTAGTGCTGCTCAGTTCAAAAAAGTAGGAGCTATTATCCGAAAAGAAGAGACAAGACGTTATGTGGTTCCGTCAGCGCCTGGAAAGCGGCATTCTGGTGACACAAAAGTGACAGACCTTTTGTATAAATGTTACGGACAGGCAATTTTAGATGATGACAGAGAAGAGGATTTTGAAGAAATCCTGAAAGTTATCAAAGATCGATATGATTCTATTATTAATGGATTGGAGCTTACGATTTCTCTGGACGATGAATTTAAGACGATTCAGGAAAACTTCAGTAAAAAGATTGGGAGAGATTACGCTGCTTCCAGAGGAGAATATCTGAATGGTATTATCATGGCAGCTTATCTGGGATATGAATTTATTGATGCAGCTGAAGTCATTTTCTTTGATGAAGAAGGAGAATTTGACGCTGAGAAGACAAACGAAGTATTGTCCGAGAGACTGGCGCATACAGAGCGGGCAGTCATTCCTGGATTCTATGGATCCAATCCGGACGGAACAATCCATACATTTTCCAGAGGAGGATCTGATATTACAGGTTCTATCGTAGCAAGAGCAGTACATGCAGATATGTATGAGAACTGGACAGACGTATCAGGTTTCCTGATTGCAGATCCGCGTATTATCAAGAATCCAAAGGCAATCGACGTGATTACTTACAGAGAGCTTCGTGAGTTGTCTTACATGGGTGCAACAGTTCTTCATGAAGACGCAATCTTCCCTGTAAGAAGAGAAGGAATTCCAATCAACATCCGGAATACGAATGCTCCGGAAGACAAGGGAACTCTGATTGTTGAAGCAACATGCCAGAAACCGAGATTTACGATCACTGGTGTGGCTGGTAAGAAGGATTTTGCCTCCATTACAGTTGAAAAAGCCATGATGAACTCAGAGGTAGGGTTCTGTCGTAAAGTTCTGACAGTATTTGAAGATAATGGAATTTCTATTGAACATATGCCATCTGGAATTGACACTATGACAATCTTCGTTCATCAGGACGAATTTGCTGAGAGAGAGCAGAAAGTGATTGCGGGAATCCATCGTGCAGTTGAACCGGATTTCCTGGAACTGGAATCAGATCTTGCGCTGATCGCGGTTGTAGGACGCGGTATGCGTGCCACAAGAGGAACTTCCGGAAGAATATTCTCAGCACTGGCACATGCAAATGTCAACGTAAAGATGATCGATCAGGGTTCCAGTGAGCTGAATATTATCATTGGTGTGAGAAATCACGATTTTGATGCAGCAATTAAAGCAATTTATGACATTTTTGTAAATACAAGAATTTAAAGGAGAAACTATGATCATAGATTTTCATACGCATATGTTTCCAGATAAAATTGCTGCAAGAACGATTGATTTCCTGTCAAAGACAGGCGGTGACATGAATCCATTTACCGATGGAACATGGAAAGGACTAAAAGAATCTACAAAACAGGCAGGTATTGATCATTCTATCGTGCTTCCGATTGCAACCAGACCAGGTCAGTTTCATACAATCAATGAATTTGCAACACATTTTCAGGAAGGGACACTCATTTCTTTTGGAAGTCTGCATCCGGAAAGTGAGAATTATAAAGAAGAACTGAGACAGATTCAGGATATGGGCATGAAAGGAATCAAACTTCATCCGGATTATCAGGATACTTATTTTAACGATATCCGTTATAAGAGAATTATTTCCTATGCTACTGAGCTTGGACTGATAATCAGCGTGCATGCAGGTCAAGATCCGAAGTGTCCGGATAATATACACTGCACGCCGGCCATGGCAGAAGAAGTATTGAATGAAGTGGAACCAGGGAAACTGGTGCTTGCGCACATGGGTGGTAATGAACTCTGGAGTGAGGTGGAAGAACGGTTGGTTGGAAGAAATGTTTATTTCGATACAGGTGTGATTCTTGACCGCATGCCGCAAGAACAGTTTCTTCGTATGGTACGCGAACACGGTGCAGACAGGATTGTGTTTGGAACTGATTCTCCGTGGGCAGATCAGAAAAAGTTTGTAGAGATTTTGAAGGAAATGCCTTTGGAAGAGGAAGAACGAAATCAGATTTTTGCTGGGACAGCAGTAAAATTACTGGGATTATAATTACACATTAATTGTGAACGGTTCTGCAGTTTTTGATAAGCGTTGAAAATTATTTTTGAATTTTTGGAAAAAGACTTGATTTTTGAAAAATCATATGCTAATATATACAGGTATGCCGCACAATGAGGTTTTAAAGTCTTGCAAAATTATTTTGCAGACACCGTAATTGGCGAGTAATGATAATAGGAGGTGCCATATGTACGCAATTATAGCAACAGGTGGTAAACAGTACAAAGTAGCTGAAGGCGATATCATTAAAGTAGAGAAGCTTGGTGTTGAGGCTGGAGAGACTTATACTTTCGACCAGGTGCTCGCAGTAAGCAACGATGGATTAAAGGTTGGTAATCCGACTGTTGAAGGTGCAACAGTTGAAGCTTCTGTAGTTGAGAACGGTAAAGCAAGAAAAGTTATCGTTTACAAGTATAAGAGAAAAACTGGATACCATAAGAAAAACGGTCACAGACAGCAGTACACTGCAGTTAAGATCGAGAAGATTAATGCATAATTAATTTTTGGAGATTATCCATGATTCATGTAGTCATTTATCAAAATGAGAAGGAAGAATGTACAGGATTTCAGACAGAGGGACATGCTGAATATGCAGATCCAGGACAGGATATTGTGTGTGCAGCAGCATCGGTATTGATTATCAATACGATGAATGCAATTGAACTTTATACAGAAGATGCATTTTCTGTATTTTCTGATGAAGAGACAGGCATGATTTCCTGGCATCTGGAAGGTAATCCTTCTAAAGAAGCCGGACTTCTTCTGAACACGATGATTCTCGGACTCAAAGGAATGGCTGATGACGAGAACTACGAAGAATATATTGATTTAACTTTCGAGGAGGTGTAACAACCATGATGAACTTAAATCTTCAGTTTTTTGCTCATAAAAAAGGAGTTGGTTCTACAAAGAACGGTAGAGATTCCGAGTCTAAGAGACTTGGTGCTAAGAGAGCTGACGGACAGTTTGTAAAAGCTGGTAATATCCTTTACAGACAGCGTGGAACAAAGATTCACCCAGGTCTTAACGTAGGACGTGGCGGAGATGATACATTATTCGCTCTCGTTGATGGCGTTGTAAGATTTGAAAGAAAAGGAAGAGATAAGAAACAGGTTTCTATCTATCCAGTAGCATAATTAAGAATGAGCAAAAGATGCTGCAATATAACTGATGCTAGTTGTTAGTTATGTGCAGCATCTTTTTTCTTTATCATAAAACAGCATTTTATTATAAAAAAGGAGAAAGAACATGTTTGCAGACAGAGCGACAATATCGATCAGATCCGGAAAAGGTGGCGATGGACACGTCAGTTTCCGAAGAGAATTATATGTTCCCAACGGCGGACCGGACGGCGGTGACGGTGGTCGTGGCGGAGATGTAATCTTTGAAGTGGACGAAGGATTGAATACTCTTCAGGATTACAGACACCGCAGAAAATATGCAGCGAAAGACGGTGAACCAGGCGGAAAGAAGAGATGCCATGGTAAAGACGCTGATGATATCGTATTGAAAGTTCCTGAAGGGACTGTCATCAAAGAGGCTGAGTCAGGCAAGGTCATTGCCGATATGTCTGGAGACAACAGACGTCAGGTCATCTTAAAAGGTGGAAAAGGAGGCCTTGGAAATCAGCATTTTGCGACAGCGACTATGCAGATTCCGAAGTATGCACAGCCTGGACAGCCGGCAAAAGAGCTGATGGTAAAACTTGAGCTTAAGGTAATCGCTGACGTTGGACTGGTAGGTTTCCCGAATGTCGGAAAATCTACACTTCTTTCCAGAGTAACCAATGCACAGCCGAAAATTGCAAATTATCACTTTACAACACTCAATCCGAACCTTGGAGTTGTTGATCTTGAAGGCGCCAATGGATTTGTTATCGCAGATATTCCGGGACTTATTGAGGGAGCATCTGAAGGTATCGGACTTGGACATGAGTTTTTGAGACATATTGAGCGTACAAAGATGATGATTCATGTTGTAGATGCAGCAGGAAGTGAAGGGCGTGATCCAGTGGATGATATTCATAAGATCAATGCAGAACTACATGCATACAATGCAGAGATTGCAAGCCGTCCACAAGTCATTGCAGCGAATAAAATAGACCTGATTTACGATGATGGTGAGTCAGAAAATCCGGTAGAACGTTTGAAAAAAGAATTTGAACCACAGGGAATCAAAGTATTTCCAATTTCTGGTGTTACAGGAGCAGGAATCAAAGAGCTTCTTTATTATGTTTCTACTGAGATCGAGAAGCTGGATGTTGCGCCAATTATTTTCGAGCCTGAGTACTTCCCAGATGAAGAACTTATTAATCTGGATCTTCCATATACAGTTGAGAAAGAAGACGATATGTATATAGTAGAAGGACCAAAGATTGAGAAGATGCTTGGTTACACGAACCTGGATTCAGAAAAAGGATTTGCGTTCTTCCAGAAGTTCTTAAAGGATACAGGAATCCTGGAGCAGCTTGAAGAACTTGGAATAGAAGAAGGAGATACTGTGAAAATGTATGGCCTTCAGTTCGATTATTACAAATAAAATAGAAAGGAAATTAAAATCACGTTATGACAACGAAGCAGAGAGCATATTTAAAGGGTCTGGCTATGACTATGGATCCAATCTTTCAGATTGGAAAAAGCAGTATGACACCAGAATTTACAAAAGCAATCGCTGAGGCACTGGAAGCAAGAGAACTGATTAAGATTAGTGTTCTGAAGAACTGTGCAGACGATCCAAAAGAATTGGCAAGTATGCTGGCAGAGCGTACACATTCTCAGGTTGTTCAGGTGATCGGCAAAAAAATTGTTCTTTATAAAGAAGGAAAAGATAAGAATAAGAAGATTGTCCTTCCGTAAATGATATCAGAAGAAGCAGTAACAAAAAAATGTATGGTATCAGTGAGGTGATATCTATGAAGATAGGAATTATGGGAGGTACATTTGATCCAATCCACAATGGACATTTACATCTTGCCCAGACTGCACTTACGCAGTTCGATCTGGATCAGATCTGGTTTATGCCAAATGGAATGCCTCCACATAAAAAACAGTCTTCTATTGAGTCGGATATTCATGAAAGAATTGCCATGACCCAGATTGCAATAAAAGCTAATAAGCAGTTTTATCTGCAGGAATATGAAGCGAAGCGGGAAAAAGTATCTTACTCCTATAAAACGATGGAACATTTTCGGAAAATGTATCCGGACGATGAATTTTATTTTATCATAGGAGCAGATTCCCTTTTTTCAATCGAAACATGGAAACACCCGGAAAGGCTTTTTAAGGCATGTATTATTCTTGCAGCGTGCAGAGATGAGGCGGCGACCAAAGAGTCCTTAAATGGACAGATACAGATGCTTAAAGGAAAATATGGAGCATATATAAAGTTCCTTGCAATGCCTTTAGAACACGTATCGTCTCATGAAATCAGAAAACTTATAGAATCAGGAGAACCTGTGTCAGAATACATTCCGGCAGAAGTCGAAGCTTACATCAGAAAGGAAGGACTGTATGGATCAGGAAATTGAAAAAATCAGTAAAAAATTAATGAAAGAACTGGATGAAGACCGCTATCGCCATACACAGGGGGTAATGTATACTTCAGCAGCACTGGCAATGCGTTATGGCGCAGATTTGAAAAAGGCCTTACTTGCCGGACTTTTACATGATTGCGCAAAATGCATTCCAGGACATACAAAGATAAAAATGTGCGAAAAATACAATCTGGAGATTTCAGAAATCGAACGAAAGAATCCAAGTCTCTTGCATGCAAAATTAGGTGCTTATCTGGCGAAAGATAAGTATGATATAGAAGATGAAGAGATTCTTATGGCAATTCGCTCTCATACGACAGGACGTCCGGGAATGAGTCTTTTAGAAAAGATTGTATATATTGCAGATTATATGGAGCCGGGGCGCAAAGAGCTGCCCAATATGATGGATGTGAGGCATTTGGCATTTGAAGATATTGATAAGTGTCTGTATCGTATTTTGCGAGATTCTCTGGTGTATCTGAAAGCGCAGGACATGCCAATTGATCAGACAACCGAAGAGACTTATCAATATTACAATGAACTTTATTCCAAACATTAATAATTAATAGCAGATATGCGATGGGCGATGGCGTCCACGATAAGTGACGGGCAACAAAATCACTCGCATTCCTGCAAATTTAAAATAACAGGAGGAAACAGAATGAATCAGGCACTGGAAATGGCACGCGTAGCATATCAGGCACTGGATGAGAAAAAGGGTGAAGATATTCGTGTGATCGATATATCTGGGATATCTGTCATTGGAGATTATTTTGTTATAACAAACGGAACCAGTGACAGTCAGGTACGTGCACTTGTTGACAATGTAGAAGAGAAGATGCATAAAGCCGGATATGAGTTGAAAGAGCAGGAAGGTAATAACAGCGGTACATGGGTACTTCTGGATTACGGTGATATCATCATTCATATTTTTGACAGAGAAAACCGTCCATTCTATAATCTAGAGAGAATCTGGAGTGATGGAAAAGACGTTGAGATGAACGAATTATCTTAATAAATGAATTTAGATACAACAGAAGAGTGGAATATAAAAAACGGTATGGCGCAGGTCATACCGTTTTTTATATAATGTAATAGGAAATTGCATGTCAAAATTATTTAAAGAATCTAAATACACCAATCACCTTGCCAAGAATCTGGCAGTCTCTTACGATGATCGGATCCATAAAGTCGTTCTCCGGTTGAAGTCTGATAAATCCCTCTTCTTTATAAAAAGTCTTTACAGTTGCACCATCATCGATCAATGCAACAACCATATCTCCGTTATCTGCTGTCTGCTGTTGTTCTACCAGTACCATATCCCCGTTAAGAATACCGGCATTGATCATACTCTCACCGCAAACAGTCAGCATGAAGGTCTGATTATTCGGCATGAATTCCATCGGAATAGGAAAGTAGTTCTCGATATTCTGCTGTGCCAGAAGAGGTTCTCCGGCTGCTACACGACCAATTAATGGAACATTGACCATCTCACGTCTGTTAAAATTAAAAGACTCATCTAAAATCTCAATTGCCCTAGGTTTTGTCGGGTCACGCTTAATATATCCATTTTTCTCCAATGTCTCAAGATGAGAATGGACAGAAGAAGTAGATTTTAGATGAACAGCTTCACATATGTCACGTACTGCAGGTGGAAATCCACGTTCCAGTATCTGTGATTTGATATAATCTAAAATTTCTTGTTGTTTTGGAGTAATCTTACCCTGTGCCATAATTATAATAATCCTCCCGTATATTCATATCAGCCCTTCTATATACTTATAGTTTAGTGATATAGCGTCTCTAATTTGATGGTTATATTTTATCACAGGGCATATTAAAAAGCAAACAAATGTTTAGAAAATATGTTCGGATTTTTATAAAAAGATATTGACATCCAAACAACTGTTCGATATAATATAATCACGAACAAAAGTTCGAGAACATTTATTCGATACTACAAAAAGATATAGTTACAATTTAGAATTTCATGTTAGGGAATCAAAAAAGAGGAGTGTAAAAGTTATGAGAATGGGTAACGAATATGCAGTAGAAAGAACAATGGGAAGAACAGAATCAGGAAAGTGTCAATCGAAAACGCATAAGACATACAGAGACACATTAACACTTTGGATTGTAGCATTTATTATGATTGCTGGACTAAGTATTGCACTTGGAAGCAATCTGGTATCCGCCCACGATAAGAGTGAACAGCCAGAACAGAAATTTTACAAGAGCATTGAGATCAAAGAAGGTGATACGTTATGGGGAATCGCTAAAGAATACAGAGGTGATGACTACGATTCTATTTATGACTATATTGATGAAGTAATGTCTATTAATGGACTTACATCAGATCAGATTCACGCAGGACAATATCTTACAGTAGCTTATTATGACACACAGGCAAGATAATTAGTCTGTTGTGTAAATAATATAGCGTTTAAGATATATTTTATTACTCAGATATATAAGAATGTTATTCTCTTATATATAAACACTCACCCATGGACAGGGCATAAGATTAGAGATAGTTTTATGCCCTGTCTTTATACTAAGAAGAGAATTGACAATAGAATTACAAGAAGTTATCATAAATATATTAGACGTAAATAAAATAGTTAATTTCATTATAGGGAGGCATAGACGTGAGTGAAAAATTGAAATTTAGTTTGCTGATATGTTTTTTCTTTTTATTAATGATAATTTCAATATGTCTTATTATAAAACGTTGGAATCGATATAGTACATTTTCAAACGGAACATATAAAAATGCAGGGCAAAAATTAATTTTCGAAATTTTCTTTTCGAAGGAGGAAGCAATACAAAGATTATATAGTCCTGCTGAAAGTGATACTTTGGATTATGAATTTTGGAACGATAATGGAGAGTATTATATAAAAGTAAAAGGTATTAAACGTTTTCAGCAAATGAACGGAGTTTTAACGGCTGCTTTTAAAGTGGATTTTATACAACAGAACGGTAAGAATTATATGGTTGTAGACCACATTAATAATATGCAGCTTTTATATTCGGCTGGATACGAAGCAGAATTATTTGAATTTATGACTAAAAAACTAAACTGTGTTCCTGTTTCAGAAGAAATTATAAAAGTAGATTGTTATAATTAATTTTAGATTTAGATTTTTTAGCAATATAACATACATATATATATATATATGTATATAGGAGGAACCAAATGGAATATTTAACATTTGTGGAAGAATTAAAAAAACATATACTAAAGAATGAAAAATGGAACATTTCCGAAGAAAATTATAAATTTTATCCCGACGGATATAACGCTGAAAGTGATATCGAAAAAGAGTTTATACGGAATACAAATGTAAAATATAATCATGTGGAATCGGATACATTAATCGGTGACTTTATTAATTTAACTGTAACATTAGAGGGCAGAACAGATACTTATTGCCGATTCTCTGCCAAAGAACTGTACAATGAATATCAGGAATATGGCTGGAAGAGAGTTGATTTTATTGTCAGTGAAAATATCAAGCTAGCATCATTTTACAGTTCGGATGAGATTATGAAGAATATTACAGATTATGAGTTTATTCGTAATCGTTTGATTGTCCGGCCAATAAATTTTACCGATAATAAATACGAATTAAAGGATTGTGTATACAAGAAGATTGGTGATATTGCACTTGTATTATATGTATTGCTTTATGACGATGAGAAAATGGGATTAGGTACTGTGAAAGCCCAAAAAGCATTTATTGATAAGTGGGAGAAGGATTATGGGGAGATATGGGAAGATGCATTACGGAATACGAATGTCTGGGCACCGCCGCGTATGTACTTGCGTGCAGAAGATTTGATTGATCCTCCATATACTCAGGGAGCGTTTATGGCATTTGGATATAAGCTTGAAAAGATAAATCCATTATTTGCACCGACAATTACGACAGTGAAAAAGAAAAATGGAGCAATTGCAATGTTTTATCCTGGAGTATTAGAGAAACTGGCAGAAATTTGTGTCGGAAGTTATTATGTATCATTTACAAGTATTCACGATGTACGAATTCACCCGGTATCAACAGTGCAGCCGAGACGGATTCTTCGTTCTTTAAAAGATGTAAATAAAATGTTTAATCAAGCGAGTGATATTCTGAGCCGTCAAATATTTGTTTATGATAACGAGAAGAAAGAATTAAAACCTATGGAAATGTAACTTTGAAATATTTTCAGTTGGCAATCCACCTGTAAATGTTCCAATGTTAATTAGATAATATAAATAAAAGGGAGGTCCTAGTTATGCCATTACCAAAAGAACAACATAAATATACAGTTGATGATATTTTGGCTTTACCAGATGGTCAGCGTGCAGAATTAATAGACGGACAGATTTATGATATGGGAACACCGACAAAAACACATCAAGATATACTTGGATATTTATTTTTTAGTGTACAGAGCCATATCATGAATAATAAAGGTTCTTGTCAGGCAATGTTGGCACCATTTTCCATTTTTTTGAATAACGATGATAGAAATTATGTCGAACCGGATTTGTCTGTAATATGCAATCCATCAATTCTTGACGAAAAAGGCTGCCATGGAGCACCGGATTGGATAATTGAAATTGTATCTCCAAGTAGTGAACGGATGGATTATGTTGTAAAAACATTCAAATATCGGACTGCTGGAGTTCGAGAGTATTGGGTTATAGACAAAACCTTGCAAAAAGTAACAGTTTTTGATTTTGAAAATGACAATATGTTTGAATATGATTTTACACAGAAAATTCCCGTTTTGATTTATGATGGCGAATTGGAAATTGATTTATCCAGATTTATTTAGCTAATAACTTAAAATTAATGAACAAAATAGTAGAATGCCGGGAAGTACTATAAACATTGGGAAAACTGCATTTTGTTCACTGTTTTTAAAAATGAACATTATTCCAAAATGAACATTATTTTTTGCCAGAATTATGTTCATTTTTTTGATTTTTTACATTAAGATATATCAAGAATTTAAAGGGCGAAACCATGTAATATATCTGCAGTATCTGGTACTCCTAAAGCAGGTGTCTCAAATTTAATTATGAGACTCTTTTAGTTGAGATTCCTGAAGCAATACATTGACTAAAATCCGGATACTGGTTAAAATAATAGTAGTAAGTAAATGACATAAGTACAATTATAAGTAAGTCGTTCCAGTCGTATATGCTGGAACATGTAATCAAGTAAAAGAAAATACAGGGGATATCCCTAGATGCGCTTATCAGGGATATTCCGAAAGGGATCATCTCTGTTTATGATAGAAAAATCAAAAAAGGAGATGATGATTCCATGGGAAAAATAGATGCTATTACAAAAGAGTATCTAAAAAGAAACGACATTTTTGCAGATGTCATCAATTATGCCGTGTATGGCGGTGAGCAGGTCGTGCAGCCGGACGAACTGATCGACCAGGATCCGGCGGAACTGACACTTCCATATGGTGATGACGGCAATGTCATTGCAGTGCAGAAATTCCGAGATTTACTGAAAGGCTATATTGCAAAAGAATATCGGGGAAGGATCTATGCGATCCTGGGAGTGGAATCCCAGGCCCATATCCATTATGCAATGCCGGTAAAGGTCATGCTGTATGATATCATGAATTATGCAGCACAGATTTCAGCCATCAGGAAGAAACACCGGAATGACCGGGAGGAAGCAGAGACATCCGAAGAATTCTTATCCGGATTCCATAAGGAGGACCGGTTAGTTCCAGTCATTACGGTCACTATTTACTGGGGTGAAAAAGACTGGGACGGTCCGAGGACCCTGGAAGAGATGATAGCACCTGTAGATAAAAAAATGAGACGGTTCATACCAAAGTATGAATTACCGCTGATCACTCCAAAGGAAATCAAAGATTACAAAATGTTCCATACCGAAATCGGCCGTGTCATGGAAATGATACGTGTTTCTGAGAATGAACAGGTAATGGGGAAACTGATGGAGAGCAACCCGCTGTTCGAAAAAATGAGCAGGGATGCAGCGGTAATATGCAATGAACTATTAGGACTGGAAATAACCATTAAAGACGAGGAGGTCGTAAATATGGCAAAAGCATGGGAAGATCAAAGAGCAGAAGGTCGTGCAGAAGGTCAAAAAGCAATTATACAGAATATGCTTGCCGATCATGTGCCACACGACAAAATTAAGCAATATACGCACGCTACAGATGCAGAAATAGCGGAAGCAGAAGAGGAAATGCTTGTAAAATAGAAGAGAAGCAGTATAAAGATTATGATACGCCTGGAGGAGGAATCCGGGCGTATTTTTTATGTGTCTCAAATTTAATTATGAGACACATATTAAGCTTACTCAATCAGAAAGGGTTACTAACCATCTTA
The DNA here is from genome assembly GCF_020560945.1 of Dorea sp. 210702-DFI.3.125. Taxonomy (NCBI): domain Bacteria; kingdom Bacillati; phylum Bacillota; class Clostridia; order Lachnospirales; family Lachnospiraceae; genus Dorea; species Dorea sp. 210702-DFI.3.125. The sequence continues at coordinate 150,245 of NZ_JAJCNF010000001.1, read as the reverse complement.
CGTATCTGTAGAACACCGGATTAATTAAAAGAGTGTCAAAATTAATTATGACACTCAAGGAGAAAGTTATTTGTATGTGTAATTGATATAAATTGTGTCGGCGCATTTGATAAAATGCTGTACAGCAAAGCCAGATAAAGTATGAAAGAATCAAACCCAAAAACAACTCAAAATTACGAATTACAGACAAGAAAATCCAGAAATACGAGAGCAGAATATATTAAAATATATCAACTTCAAAAGAAGAATTATGTTCATTTTTTTGTTCATTTCACGAAAAAAAATTTTTTGGTTATAGTTTTATTTTTTTTGATTTAGGAGGCTAAAGTTCATTCTAGTGTTATTTATATATATGTTCACATTAGTAAAATCAATCTATACGACAAACACCGATTTTTCCAAAAGATGTAGATATGAAGATGAAGTTATGGTATAATTTACGTAGATTTTTATATGAAATAAAGGATATTCCAATATTTAAAAGATCATATAGACACATAACGTAATTAATACGAGGGGAAAATATTATGGCAGACAAAACAATAACTAAATCATCAACTATGACCAGCGATTATTACAAGCAGACACAGATAGACCAGACACTGAGACTTAGAGAAGTCTTAAAGACTTTGCCGCCATTCGCGAAGGATTATTTCCGGGCTATGGAGCCTAAATCGTCTGCAAAGACGAGAATCAATTATGCATATGATATCCGGGTGTTCTTTCATTTTTTATTAGAAAATAATCCGATTTACAAGAATTATACGATGGATCAGTTCCGGGTTCAGGATCTGGAGCGTATTGAGCCTGTTGATATTGAAGAATATATGGAATATCTGAAGGTTTATAAGCGTGAGGACAACGAAATGATTACCAACGGTGAACGTGGGTTAAAACGTAAAATGTCAGCGCTTAGAAGCTTTTATTCGTATTACTTTAAGCATCAGTACATTGCCACGAATCCGACGCTTTTAGTAGATATGCCAAAGCTTCATGACAAGGCGATTATACGTTTGGATATTGATGAGGTGGCAATGCTTTTGGATTATGTGGAATCTGCAGGTGAACATCTGACTGGACAGGCACTTGCATATTATCAGAAAACAAAGAATCGTGATCTGGCGATTCTTACACTTCTTCTCGGCACTGGAATCCGTGTTTCAGAGTGTGTAGGTTTAAATCTTACAGATGTAGATTTTAAGAATAATGGAATTACGGTTACGCGAAAAGGCGGAAGCCAGATGGTTGTTTATTTTGGTGATGAGGTTGCGGATGCACTTGAGAATTACATTGAAGCTGACAGGAAAGTCATTACTCCCCTCTCCGGCCATGAAGAAGCCTTATTTTTGTCAACGCAAAGAAAGCGTATGGGGGTTCAGGCAATTGAGAATATGGTGAAGAAATATGCCCGTCAGGTAACTCCGAATAAAAAAATCACACCTCATAAGCTTCGTAGTACCTATGGCACGTCGCTATATAAGGAAACAGGTGATATTTATCTTGTGGCAGATGTCCTGGGGCATAAAGATGTTAATACGACCAAAAAACATTATGCAGCTATTGATGAAGACAGACGCCGTATGGCGGCTTCGGCAGTGAAATTAAGAGAATAAATTTTAAAAATTAATATTTTTTTGATTTTTGATATAAGAAAATAGTATTCAAACAAAAAACTAAAGCAGTTGAATAAAAAATAAGAAAGCAGAATCCATTTCTGACTGAGAAAATGTTCCGCTTTCTTATTTTTTATTGTTATATAAGACTGAAGTTAAAAGGTCTCAACTATGATAGCCGGGATTTTTTTATTTAGTATATTTTTTTATTAATTTTCTGATCATCTTTGATTTCAATCAGTTTAAGAATAGCGTCAACAGTACCTTCAATGCCGAGTTTGGAACTATCCAGACAGAACTGATAGCTGTTTGCATCTCCCCAGCGTTTGTTTGTATAATAATTATAATAGCTGCTACGCTGTTTATCTGTCTTACGGATCATATCTTTTGCCTTTGCATCTGTCAGATCAAAATCACGTGCGATACGGCGGATACGGGCATCCATATTTGCATGAATAAATACGCTTAAAAGCTCAGGATTATCTTCTAATGCATAATCTGCACATCTTCCGACAAGAACACAAGGTCCAGCTTTTGCAATCTTTTTTATCGCATCAAATTGTGCAAGAAAAACCTTATGATTTAATGGCATATCCGTATAACTTCCGGATGAATAACCAAAGGAATATGTATCCATTACCAGAGAATACAGAAAGCTGTTTGTTGGTTTTTCATCATGGCTTTCAAAAATCTCCTGGCATATTCCGCTTTCTTTTGCTGCAAGATCCAGCATATCTTTGTCGTAACATTTAATACCTAATTTTTCAGCTAATTTATGACCTATCTCGCATCCTCCACTACCAAATTCACGTCCGATTGTAATAATTGTATTTGTCATATTTATCACGCTCCTTTAAATATATAGACATTATACTATAAATTGCGTGAAATGCATAGAAAATTTAATTTAATTTCTCTAATAAATTCAAAAAATAATCAGGTAAAGGAGCATTTACTTCAATATATTCATTAGTACGTGGGTGGATAAATCCAAGTGTTCTAGCATGCAGGGTCTGCCCTACGAGCTTGGGAAATGGACATTTTTTGGGGCCATATACCTGATCACCGAGAAGTGGGTGTCCAATACTTGCCATGTGTACGCGAATTTGATGTGTACGCCCGGTTTCAAGCTTACATTGGATATAAGTGTAGTCGCCAAAGCGTTTCAGCACTTTGTAATGGGTAATGGCATTTCTTGCATTTTTAGCATGGATGCTCATTTTCTTACGATCTGTTGGATGACGTCCGATAGGTGCATTTACAGTTCCTTCTTCTTCTTTGATATTTCCATGTACAATGGCTTCGTAAATTCGATTAATAGAGTGTTCTTTTAATTGCACAGCAAGGCTCTGGTGAGCCATGTCATTTTTACAGATGATCAGAGAACCGGTTGTATCCATATCGATGCGGTGTACGATTCCGGGACGGGAAGTGCCGTTGATACCGGAGAGCTCATTACCACAATGATACATTAAAGCATTGACCAATGTTCCACTGTAATGCCCAGGGGCAGGATGGACTACCATTTGTTTTGGCTTATTGACGACAATTACATCTTCATCTTCATATAAAATGTCCAGAGGAATGTTTTCAGGCTCGATATCGGGTTCTTTTGCCTCTGGGATACATACTTCTACCCTGTCACCTAAAACAAGCCTGTAATTGGCTTTTACAGGCTTGTTGTTGACTTTAATATATTGTTCTTTAATTAATTTTTGAAGATATGATCTAGATCGTTCCGGCATCTCCTCAGCAAGATAACGGTCAATACGGTCTCCTTCTTCATTTTCAACTGTGAAATATTCTGTCAAGGTCTTCCTCCTTATAATAAAACAACAATAAAAAAGCAAGTATAAATGTTCCGACTGTTACATAGATATCAGCTACATTGAAAACTGGAAAGTCGATCAGTTTAAAATAAAAGAAATCCACGACATATCCTAGTTTTAACCGATCAATAAAATTGCCAATTGCACCAGAGAAAATAAATACGGCACAAATTCGTAATGGCAGTAGTTTTTTTGTCATTGGGACATGCAGATAGAACCAGATAATAAATACTGAAATGATCAGTACAATGATAAAAAAGAAAATCTGTTTATTCTGCAGAATGCCAAATGCTGCTCCGTGATTCTCTAGGTATTCAAACTGAAACACATTTTTGAACAGAATAAAAGGATCCTGTCCTTTTAGATGATCCACAGCTAAAGTTTTTGTGAACTGATCGAACCATACACCAACTAATACAAGTAATATTGCTGAAATATAATGTCTGCCGCGTGATTTTATTGAATCCATAATTTATAAAAGTCCTTTCTGATTCGAAGTTTCAAAAATACTGTCATATTCCGGATATTTTAAATATATTTTCTAAGCGAAATCATGTAACGTCCCTTTTTTGTCTCGGACAGAATTCCTGCATAAGCAATTCGTCCAAGTCCACGGACGGAAATCAAATCGCCTTCATTCAGATGATAGCCGTTATTCGTGATCAGTTTACCGTTTACAAACACTTTTGCAGCTTCGATATATGTGGTCAGCTTACTCCGGGAAAGTGGGTATGCGACCGAAAGCACAGTGTCAAGGCGCACGGAAGGAACTGTTCCTTTCAATTCCTCAAAATGAGGTTCATAGGAAATATCTGAAAGTTCTCTGCGTTCCACGGTGATAGTTGTATGTCTGATCCGTGTGAGATTTTTCATAATATAGTCTGAAATCTCCTCTTTTACAAAAACAATAGCACCATCGTCTGTTTGAATAATATCACCGATCTTGGTACGACTGGTTCCAAGATTCATAATAGCCCCCAGATAATCACGATGTGTCAGATCTTCTGCAAAACGCTTGTTCACCGGACAGATTTTAAGAGCCTGCATTGGGTAACCGTAGTCATAATAAAGAGCATCAGGTAGAAATGCAACCATCTGACGCTCCGCTAACTCATAACCTCCATACGTTTCGAACCTCGCTTTAAACTGATCTTTCGGGGTCCTGTGCAGGATATTCAATTCATTCAAATTCAGAAAATCTGAAAATGTAACAATATCACGGCTGAATGCAAGATTAGATAATTCAATCAGCCGTTTTTCCAATAATTGTTCCTCTTTATTCATAAACACTCACTATTATAAATACTCTGAAAAACTTTTAATTAAAATCTTGTACGCATTGAAGATGTGTCAAGAGAAGTGTTCAGTAAATCCTGTAAATCTCCGGAAATGTCAACATTAGTAGGTGTGACAAGGAAGATGTAATTGGATATCTTCTGAAGATTTCCACTGATTGCATATGTAGCACCAGATGTAAAATCAATGATTCTCTGAGCAACTTCAAGATCCAGTCCTTCCAGATTCAGAATAACAGTACGTCCGCTTAATAATGTTTCTGTGATCTCTCTGGCATCTTCTACAGATGTCGGTTTAATAACACAGACTTCCATGCTTACACCTGTGCGACGTGCTGGCTGACGCATCGGAGTTACTTTATTATTAGAACGGGCCGGACGCTGCTGAGACTTGGCAGGAAGCTCGTAATCGTCTTCGTTGCTTTCATCATGAGTCTTTTCTCTACGGAAGATACTCTTTTTTGGCTTTTCTTCGTATTCATCATCATATTCGTCATCATCAAAGAAGTCATCTTCATCATACTCATCATCATCACTTAACTTCATGATGTCCAAAAACTTATCTAATACTCCCATTTTGTAATATCTCCTATCTTACGTTTGTTTGAGCATAATTACGGGCACCAAAAATGGCTGTTCCCACACGAACCATTGTTGCACCTTCTTCAATTGCAACTTCATAATCATTGGTCATACCCATGGAAAGTATACTCATAGACATATTATGGGCGTTTTTACGCGCTATGTCAACAGATAATTTCCTTAATTCTGCGAAAATTGGTCTGTTTTCTTCTGGATTATCAACAAATGGAGCGCTTGTCATGAGTCCCATAAACTGAATATGTGAAAAATTAGAAGCTTTTTCAACAAAATCATCTAATTCTTCCGGAAGAAATCCGAATTTGCTCTCTTCTCTTCCTACATTTACTTCAATCAGGACTTTTGCAATTACATGTTTCTTAGCTGCTTCTTTTTCAATCGCTTCGGCAAGTCTCAAACTGTCAACAGAATGAATCAAATCCACTTTATCAATGATGTATTTGATCTTGTTGCGCTGAAGATGGCCGATCATATGCCAGTGAATATCAGCAGGAAGTACTTCCGACTTATCCATGATTTCCTGAACTTTATTTTCACCGAAAAGACGGATTCCAAGATCATAAGCTTCCTGGACTATTTCTGCCGGTTTGGTTTTACTGACTGCGATCAGAGTAACTTCTGAGCGGTCACGCCCACTCCTTTCGCATGCAGCCTGAATTTTCTGTTCTACATTTTCCAGATTTTCTTTTAACATTTTTATCAGCTCCTTAATAAACAATATCATTTTCTCTTACATCTTTGCCAACAAGTGCAATATGGTCATAATTAGCCAGACCATAGGAATTTCCAGATTCAACGATATAGTATTCGTCACTTTCACACAGTATATGGATTTGTTTAAATACAGCATATCCTTTATTGATATTATAGACTCCCTGTAAAGATTTTGTTTTCTTAAGCTTGTATGTTTCAGTTGAATCAGGTTTTATTAAAGTTGTATTTTTATCAAATGCATTTGGATCCAGATAAACCATGCCAGTTTCTGTATCTCGATAATAGACATCAACTTTTTTAAACTGGGCATCGTCAGAATCGTTATTGATTAAAACACCAGTTTCTTTACTGTTGCCGCCTTGTGTCAGATAATTTTCCGGTACAAGATAAAAGTCTTTTTTTGTCACAGAGGACTTTGGAATTTTAAGTCCGGATTCATCTTCTAAAATTAATTCAATATCCAGATAACGGTCTTTCGCATAGCGGACCATGGAAGTATGAAAGGTAAGGATACCAAGGTTTGTGTTTTTGGCACTGTATACTTGAAAAGAGGCACGTTCTTTCACCTGATCTTTTGTGAACTGAACCTTTACGCTTTTCGTATCAGCCAGATTTTTAGCTGTTTTATCATCCAGTGGAATGACCAGTGACCAGTCATCATCTTTCACAAGTTTATAGATAGCTTCTCCGGAATTTACCTTTGAATTGTTTTTTATGTTTACGGAATTATAGTTCTTTTTTGAAAGCATATCAGCAGTGACATCACTGACGGTCAGATTCTCATATCCATCTGTAGAATAAAGAATCACACCGTCGGACTGAGCATTGAATACCTGAAGCCCGTCAGTACCTGCCTGTACCATCTCATCTAATTGTGCCTGACGACTTTGATTAGATTTGCTTTCCAGAACAGAGGAAATTTCATCTCTTAAAGAATAAACCTCGTTGAAACTGCTGCCATTGTAATTTTCACTAAAGGACTGGGTCTTTAAATAGATGGAATCTCGTTCTTCGGCAGTCAGTTCCTGCGAATCTGTAGAAACTGTGTCATTAAATTCTAATTGTTTTGGAGAAAGAGAATATACTTTTGTTTTTGCACCAACTTTGCTGGCTTCTGACACAAAATAGTTAATATAACCTGACTGCTCGGCAGTCACGACCTCTTCATTGCGGATTGCCAGTCCGGTATAGGCATTATCTTTTAAAATGCTGCCCTCTCTGACTTCATATGCCGAAATATGCTTACTTGTCAGGTACATAAGAACCGTGACAAGCAGATATATGAATACCACTCCAAAGATGACAATTCCGATATTAATATTCCATTTTTTCCGAAATGCAGTAATGTTTGTAGTATGATTTTCTGCCAACGTCGGCCTCCTTTTAATGATTCAAGATTCTTAGACAAGTCGTAATATTTAGATCTGCAAAGCAGACAAAGTACTATAAATTATCAGAGCCATCTAAAGACCTTAAAGCTGCTCCATGTAAATAATGATACATTTTTCCCTGGTAGCTGTCTGTTTTCTGCATCGTGTTAAGTAGTTCATCTTTTAGTTTCCACCAGCTTGTGCCCCAGTTACAAAAAACGGCATCATTTTCGGGGATACGACTGAAAAGCCGTTCCACGGCAATTTCTGGATTAAGGTATTCCAAAAATGTAATTGCACGTGTGATATAGTCTTCTTTTGAACACAGAGTTATTGTACCATTTTCATAAGCTTCACACAACCTTGTGTTTTTAGCAATATAGAGAGAATGGAGTTTGACTGTGCTGACCTGAAGTGCAGACAGTATCTTTGCAGATTCAATAGCATCAATCAGATCATCACCTGGCAAGTTGAGAATAACATGTGCACAGGTGTCAAAGTGATAATCTCGGATCATCCACATAGCATCAATAAATTCGGCTAATGTATGTCCGCGATGTATATTTCTTAATGTATGGTAATTTACAGTCTGAAGTCCAAGTTCCAAAGTAATCTCTACTTGAAATTCTGAACGGATTTTTTCAAGAATTTCCAAATAATCAGAGCAGATACAGTCCGGTCTGGTCGAAATGGAAATTTCTACAACATCCGGAAAGCTTGCGCCTTCCCGCATATATTTTTCAAATCTGTCAATGGGTAAAAATGTATTCGTGTAGTTTTGAAAATAAGCAATAAATTTATGTGCATGATATTTTTTTTCAATCTTTTCTCGAGTCAGAGTTAATTGTTCTGTCACAGATAATTGATGATCTAAAGCTTCAAATCCTGTTCCCTGTTCCGCACAGAAATCGCAGCCACATGCTCCGTTTAAACGGTTTGGGCAGGTAACAGGAAGATTGACAGGAAGTTTATAAACCTTTTCATGATATTTATTTTTTAAATAATCTGAATAAGTGTAATACATAAATATGGTCCTTTTGCATAAATCCTTGAACTTTGTACATAATATAGGTAGTACAAAAAAGGAGGAATCTATATGAAATGGTTTGACAATACAGCTCTTACAATTGTAATTATCGGGGCTGTCAATTGGTTGCTCGTTGGGATATTCCGGTTTGATCTGGTAGCTTTCTTATTTGGAAATCTGTCCTGGTTATCCAGGATTATCTATACAATCGTAGGTATCTGTGGACTTTACCTGATCAGCTTGTACGGTCGCATGAAAGATATGACAGATGTCTGCTCATAAAGCAGGCTAAGAACAAACCAAGGGGTATCCCTATGAGGATGCCCCTTTTGATATACTTTTTTAGTACAACTAAATTTTACTGAGCATAGATGTCATATCCTGATAAAGAAGAGGCTTTGATCCGGCTCCCATAATAATGGAAATGTAAGGATTTCCAGAACTGTCCTTTGTAAGAAGAATCAGGCAGTTTCCGGCTCCTTTTGTTGTACCGGTCTTGCCGCCGATGATTGTCACATTATCAGGAGGAGTTGCTTCTCCTTTTGCATAATAGTTGGTAGGCTCCCATTTCACATCTCGCTTTGTTCCATCTGCGCCGGTAATATGTGCAGTATAAGAACTGCTGTTAATGATCTTTACAAATTCATCATGTTTGATACATTCATTAAAAATCAGATAGAGATCATAAGCAGTCGTATAATGGTTATCGTCATGAAGACCACTTGGATTCACAAAATGACTGTTTGTTGCCATGAGTTTTTTTGCTTCAGCATTCATCATCTCTGCAAACTTTTCTGTACTGCCTGCAATGTGGTCAGCAATGGCAACGGCATTGTCGTTGCCGGAATATAAAAGCAGACCGTTCAACAGATCTTCCAGTGTGAGCTGATCTCCTGCTTTGATGCCACATGTCTGTTCATCTGCTGCAAATTTACCAGAATCAGCTTCATCAGCCACTGTGACCGTATCAGATAAATTTCCATTCTCCAAAGCAACCAGGGCGGTCAGAATCTTCGTTGTGCTTGCAGGATAGATTTTCTTATGAATATTATAAGCACAATCTGTTTCGGCGTTATTCACGTCAAAAAGCCCTACTGCATGTACGGACTCCGGTTCAAAGCCAAGTGGATTGCCAGCAGCAGAAGCATTTTCGGAAACTGAGTCAGAACCAGTATCGGAAGATTTAACAGATAACGGAATGTCTTCAGATGCTGTACACAGATTTTCGGCAAATAGCTGCCCCCGATACAAAGTTTTTGTATAATTGGAAGTTTCATATTCCTGTACTAGAGCTTCTGTTTTGTTGCTGTCTTTATAGATATTGACAGCTGCAATACACTGTATCATAAGAATAACAGACAGGCATGCGACCCATCTGTTTCTTATTTGTTTTTTTCTTTTATTACGTTTATTTCTTGCTCTTCTGCTTTTGGAAGAGTTATCTGTACATTTCACGCCAGTCTAAATCTCCTCTGTCAATTGCTAAAATAATCAGTTCAGCGGTTGCAAGATTCGTTGCCATTGGGATATTATAAGTATCGCAAAGGCGGAATAAATCATTGACCTCCGGCTCATGAGGTTTTGGGTTCATAGGTTCTCTTAAAAAAATTAATGCATCAATATCATTCTGAGCAATCTGAGCTCCGAGCTGTTCCTTTCCACCAAGTGGACCAGCCAGATATTTGTGAACATTCAGATTCGTTACCTCTTCGATGAGTCTTCCAGTTGTACCGGTAGCATAAAGTTCGTGTTTACTCAGAATTCCACGGTAAGCAATACAGAAATTCTGCATCAGTGTTTTCTTTGAATCATGAGCGACAAGACCTATATTCATTGCGTTCACTCCTTTATTGATATTTTTTTTGTTGCAGTCCGACATTTAAGACAAATCCAATACCGATATATAAACTTACAAGTGATGTCAGGCCATAACTGATAAATGGCAGCGGTACTCCGGTATTCGGAAGCATATTCGTTGCTACACTTATATTAATAAAACTTTGAAATCCAATCAGACCTCCAACGCCACTACATATGATCTTTCCAGCGAGATCCCGCGATCGCATTCCAATCAATATACATTGTATCACAACAAGCAGTAATAACGCAATAATAATACAACATCCAACAAACCCAAGTTCCTCGCCAATAATGGCGAAGATAAAATCCGTCTGTGGCTCTGAGATATAGTTACCATTTTTTACAGAGGTAGTAGTATTGTTATTCAGACCTTTTCCGGTAAGCTGACCAGATCCGATTGCCATCTCAGAGTTATTCTGCTGATATGCTTCATCACTGGCATACTTTTCAGGCTCCAGGAAAGCAAGAATACGCTTTTGCTGATAGTCTTTCAAAAATGGCTGGTTTGGCTGGACGGCGATACTTAAAAAGATAATAGCCACTGGAACTAATATAAGAAGTACAGTTCCGATAAATTTGTAACTCAGTCCTCCAACATAGATCAACAGGCAGATGACAAGTGCAGTGCAGATTGTAGTAGAAAGGTTCGGCTCTACCAGAATTAAAGCAAGTGGAATTCCGGCAAGCACTGCATATTTAATCAATGTGACTGCATCGTTAATATCATCTTTGTGATCCATAAGAAATCTTGCAAAAAACAAAATTAAAAGAATTTTTGCAAGCTCTGATGGCTGAAAAGTTGTAAATCCCAAGTCAATCCAACGCTTTGCGCCGTTGGCTGTGTGTCCGAAGACAAGTACAGATAACAAACTTAATATTGCGACTGCATATATAATCCAGTAAAAATTAAGAATCCATATATAATCGATCAAAGATACAATCATCATAAGAATGAATCCTACACAGACACCAAAAATCTGCTTGTTCTGAACAGATGCCTTCGCACTGCCTACAACCATAATGCCAATTACGGATAATGCAAATACAAGCAGAACAAGGCTGAACTTGTAATCTCTGAGTTTATAAGGTTTTGTTAATCTTGGTAATCTCACGTTTCTTCTCCTACATATGAAATGAAAATATGTGTTCTGTATATTTCAACATGAAAGTTATCTTCTGTAAGTTCCAGATATTTGGATAATGTCTGGAATAAATCTCTGGAAATGTTCTCATATTCTATCGGAGAACAGCTTATGCGGTCTGACACGATCAGCAGTTTCAATCTGCTTTTCGCAACAGACACAGAAGATTTTTTTAACATGCTGTATGTACCCTCCTATTTTTTATGAAAGACACCGGACAGTTTTGAAAATAGTCCTTGATGTCCGGAAAGATTCAAGAAAGGTACTTCAAGGCCGAGAATACGCTTGCATATATTTGTATAGGCTTTTCCGGCCAGGGAATCCAGGCTGATGACCGGTTCCCCCTGATTCGTGGCAACAACAACCTGCTCGTCATCTGGAATGGCTCCAATCAGTGGAATGGAGAGAATTTCAGTCACATCATCAATGGACATCATATCCCCTCGTCTTACCATATCCATTCGGATGCGATTAACGATCAGCGAACTATTGCGAATCTGATTTTTTTCCAACAGTCCAATGATGCGGTCAGCATCACGGATTGCGGAAACCTCCGGTGTTGTGACAACAAGAGCACGATCAGCTCCGGCTATTGCATTTTGGAATCCCTGTTCGATTCCGGCCGGACAGTCTAAAAGTACATAATCAAATTCCTCTTTCAATTCTGAAGCCAGCTTTTTCATCTGTTCCGGTGAAATTGCTGATTTATCTTTTGTCTGGGCAGATGGAAGCAGATAGAGATTTTCATATCTGCGATCCCGGATTGCTGCCTGTTTCAATCGACAGGTTCCTTCAATCACATCGACCAGATTATAGACGATCTGATTTTCCAGTCCCATAACTACGTCAAGGTTGCGAAGACCAAGATCGGTATCAATGACAATGACTTTCTTTCCTAACCAAGAGAGTCCCGCACCAATATTTGCTGTTGTAGTGGTCTTACCTACACCGCCTTTTCCTGATGTAATAACAATTACTTCGCCCATGAATAACTTCCTCCTGTCAATGGCTTTGTTTCATGCTTTTAAATTTTCTTTTCGCTATGTGTTTCATGAACCATTTTGTCTTTTGAAGGGCAAGCTGCTCCTAGCCTTCATTTGAAGCATTTGAATCAATGCTTGAAGCTGTTCCGGTTATCAATTCATTTTCCGGAGTGAGCTGGTAATAATATTTCATAACGTCTCTGGCTACTTCTGCTGCATAAGTAGAACTATAACCATTGGCGATACGAGTTGCAAAAGCAACTTCCGGTGAATCGCTTGGCGCAAATCCTATGAAAAGCGCATGGTCCGGATGCGTTTTACTCTGCTGAGCTGTTCCGGTTTTACCGGATAACTGGAATCCGCTCCTGTTAATATCCGAAAATGTACTACTGTGAGATACAAGTACTACATTACGCATTCCTTCATGTACAGCATCCCATGTGCTTGCAGAAATATCTGACAGAGTATTATCGATTTTTGGCTGTGATTCTTCAATGACATTGCCTTTGACATCAGTGGTCTTGTTCAGGAGTGTCAGATCAAAAAGTGTTCCTTTATTTGCAATCGTAGTAACATAGCGAGCAAGCTGACTTGTCGTGTAGTTGTTGGTACCCTGTCCAATTGCAGATGGTACAGAAGAATCATCGGAAATTTGTGGATCAGCCTCTGGAATTTCCATTCCGGAAGTGGTTCCAAGTCCAAACATCTGAGCATATTTTGAAAGCTTCTGGAGTCCAAGCTCACTGGAATAGTAAGCATTCGTTGCATCACCCTGATTATTATCCTGGCTGATAGAATTGATTCCGTTGTCTTTCAGACTTAATCTGTAACCGACTTCATAAAAGAAACTGTTACAAGAGTTTTCAATTGCACCCGACACATCCAGACTGCCATGTGCGTTTGGGTAAATCCAGCATTTTGGATTTGGTTCAATCTTTTCATAAATACCATGGCACGGAAGATGGGAATCGGTACTGATAACACCTTCGGTAAGTCCGGCTATGGCAGACAAAGGTTTGTAAGTAGATCCCGGTGCGGTCTTTTCCTGTGTCGCATTATTGTAGAATGGACGGGAACTTGCTGTTACAAGCTGATTGTAATAAGTTGAGTCCATATTGTTTGCAAGTCGGTTATTGTCATATCCCGGATAAGATACACATGCCAGAACCTGACCTGTGGAAGTATCTGTCATGACAAAAGAACCTGTACATGGTTCCAGACCGAGCTGTCCAGGTGTAATCTCCAGTGTCTGGATCTTTCCACGCATAAAGTCATAAGCTGTTGTTGCGCCACTTGCGAGTGCATTATATTGAGATTCATCATAATTAAGTATGTTCTGCTCGTAGAGAATCATACAAAGTTCACGACCAGTAATGGATCCGGCTTTGATCATGTATTTGTAGATCAGCTTGTCAAAACTGTTATCGGATTTTAAATGTTCATTTAAGTATGAAATAATTGCCTGGAAAGTTTCCGAGGAATCCGAATATTTACCACCATTGCTTGTATAATTTTGAAGCTTTGAGGTATCAATCCAGTTCTGAGAAACAGCATAGTTTAAAAATGTGTAAACATTGATGGTCTCATCTGTTTTCCATGCTTTATAGGTTTCATCATTTTTGTTGATGACACTGGAATTTAAAATGCCGGTATTATTTGTCAATATATCTGTAACAATATAACTCAGATATGCCTGCATTTCCTTAGAATCATCTTTGTATGCAGCTGCATTAGGATCTGCAAGTGTACTGGAAAGACTTGCCAGAACCTGCTCTTTGTATCCGGAAAATGTATTATAAACTTCTTGTTCGGTTGATTTTGCATCATTCTCACTGAAATGAGTCATATTTACAACATCATTAGCAATGAGTGCGTTATAAACATCGCCAATTGGAATCATAACGTCACTTCCGTCACTGACAGAATTCCGATCAAAATCCAAAGTGTTCTGGATCTTGGAAAGAAGAATTCCGGCAAGCTCCTGTTCCAGAATATTATAGGCTGCTTTTTGAAGATTAGCATCCAAAGACAGATACACATCATTGCCAGCTTTTGGTTCTGTAGACTGAACGGTGTCCAGAACTTTACCAACGTTATTTACATATAACTTCACTTCACCCTTTTTTCCGCGAAGTGTGGAATCCAGGACTTTTTCAAGTCCGGATTTTCCGACCGTATCCGTTTTGGAATAAGTTTCCTGATCCTCTTTACTAAGTGCATCATATTCGTCTGTTGAAATCTGTCCGGTATAGCCAATTACATTTGCAAAACATTTACTGTCTGTATATCGGCGTAAGGATTCTTCTTCAATGTTAACGCCCTGTAGAGAATCACTGTTTTCCATAATATCAGCCACAGTCTGATCACTGACATCGGATGCAATCGTAGTAGAGATATATTTCTGATAACTGTTCAGAGACATTGCATAACGTACATTGACCAGTTTCAAAATCATAGTCTTGTCCAGTTTTTTCTCGTTGATACCATAACCGTAAGTTTTATCGGTACATAAGTAATGCATGATGTCGGCAGCAGACTGGGACTTTTGCTTGTCCGATAATTCATCAATGGTTTTTTTGCCATATACATCTGCGATGAAACGCAGGCGCTGGGTATCACTTTCTGCTACAAAAGAGTATTCACTATTGGCATCCAGAATAATACCAAAATCATTGATGACGGAATCATCATTACTTTCTACAATGTTAATAACTTTCGTTACGATTTGATTTAAAGCTTTATTTTTTTCGGATTTTTTATCATAGTCTCCATTATCCTGAATGGTAACAGAATAGGCCAGTTCATTGTAGGCAAGCAGAACACCGTTGCGGTCATAAATATTGCCGCGGGTTCCTTCGACCTCTTTTGTTTTCTGAATCTGAAGTTCATATTTGTCGGTATAGTTCTGTCCTTTCACAATCTGCAGATAAAATACTCGTTGAAGTAATACTGCTGACAAGACGCAGAACACGATAATTGCAATAAATGTTCTTGATTTTACGATTTCACTTACGCCGGATTTGACCCGGTTCCACAAATTATACAAATCGGCTTGCACTCCTTTGCTCTTCTGCTTCTAGTTTTTTGTTAATGTGTAAGATGATCTGATATACGATCAAAGTTGCTAAAATAGTGTATACAAGTTCTGGCAGGATGATATGAATCAGATAGGTTCCGAAACTAAAGTCACCTTTCAGGATATATCCGCAAAAGCAGATAACGCCACCGTAGATTAGTTCACTGCCACTGATAAGTACTAAAGGCAGTTTGATATCTTCATCATAAAACAAACGTTCAAACGTTCCGTTTAAATATCCAATCACAGTATATAAAAGTATATAAAATCCAATTGTGTTTCCCCAGAAAACGTCTGTCAAAAGTCCACAGATCACACCAACAGCCATACCTTCTTTACGTCCTCGCATAAATCCGAAAGATGCTGTTACGATTATAAAAAGATTTGGCTGCACGCCGGCAAAAGCCAGTGATGGGAAAATGGTACTTTGCAAGAGAAAACACAGGATAATAATTGCCAGTGTTATGAGCTTTCGTTTCATAGATCACTACTCTCCCTTTGCTGTGTCGGAAGCAGACTCATCGTCTGCCCCGTTCGTCATATCTTCTTTTGTCTTTGTGAGAACAAGGACTTCCTGAATTTTGCTAAAATCTACCGCAGGTGTGATATAACCGGAACGAGTCAGGTTATTGGAATCCACATTGATCTCACTGATATATCCGATAAAGAGACCTTGAACAAAGCGGTCACTTACATAGGAAGTAACAACCTGTTCACCGACCTTTATGTCATTGTCATTATTAGCCAGCTTTTCAAAACGAAGACGTCCATCGTCCATTAATTTCAAATCTCCACGCACGATGCAGGTATCTGAAGTAGAGAGGATCATAGCACTTACGTTGCTGGAATTGTCAATGATTGAACGTACTCTCGCATAGTGGGGACCAACTTCTGTGACAAGTCCTACCAGCCCGCTCCCGGCCAGTACGTTACAGTTCACTTTGATGCCGTCTGCACTTCCTTTGTCTATAGTAAAATCACTGAACCAGTTCGTTCCGTTGTTCGCAATGACATGTGCACCGATTTTTTCGTAATCAGAGTAGTTCTGATCCAGTTTGTACAGATCGCGCAGACGTTCTAATTCGTATTCGTCCTGGCGAAGTCTTGTATTATCAATAGTCAGTTCATCTACTTTGGACTGCAAAGTTTCATTTTGCTTTTTCATATCCTGAAGTGTCTCAAAGTTATCAGAAAGATCACTTAACCATCTTCCAACATAGCTGATACCTTTCTGCATTGGAACAACTGTATAATCACCGATAAATCGAAGCGGCCCCCCGCCGTCTGTCACCTGATCGATTCCCAAAAGAATCACACAGATGACTGCAATGATTGCCAACCAGTATTTACTTGGAATTGAGGATTGGTTTTTTATCTTCATATTATCTCATCCACCTATAACTTTCGTCTAACATTGAGTATGCTAATTTACTGAGATCCTTGGAAAGCATGATTTTCTTTAACCCATTAACTGCACAAATGCCCGGTTTTTCAGCAACAGTTGTGTGGATTTTAGTCATACTTTCTACATAAGCATCCAGACCGCTCATATTCGCAATTCCACCAGTCAGATAAATCCCATTCTGGTAAATAGCTTTCCGGATCTCCGGCGGTGTACGGTCCAACATAGAGCGGACGGCTTTCATACATTCCAGAAGAGTATCTTTAAATGCGGCTCTTACAAGTGTGATGGAAATGGTCTTTCGCATAGGGAGTCCGGTGATCAAATCCCTTCCTGCTACAGAGAAAGCGGTCTCAGAATCGCCGTTAAAAACATCGAACTGCTGTCTTAATATTTCTGCCGTTCTACTTCCAATCAAAAAATCATGACTGTTCCGTACAAGATTCACAATTTCCTGATCCAGTGTTGTACCGCCAAGTTTTAACAGGCGGTTAAAGACGATACCACCTTCGGTGAGGACGGATAATTCGGTTGTCTCACCACCGAAATTAATAATCATAACACCCGTTGTATTTTGGACATCAATACCAAGACCGACTGCATCGGCAATGGAACGTTCTACGATATTAACTTCTCGTGCCTTTGCATTTGAGTGGATCACAAGGTCAAAAAAGGCTTTTTTCTGTACCTCAGTTACATCAGTTGGTACCGCAATCACATATTCTGCACCCCGGCTGAAATGTCGGTTCTTTTTTAGAATATTCTGAAGCAGGTTCTGCATATCATTGAAACGGGAAATAACGCCGTCACGCATTGGAAATGCAACTTCAATATCCGGTGGAGTCTTTTCATACATCTGATAAGCATCTTCACCGATTGCAATAATTTCTTTTTTATCCTGAACTGCAAGCACATTCTTTTCTTTCCAGATGGTATCTTGCTTTTTGTCATAGACTTTGATTTCGTAGGATCCCAGATCCAGTCCATAGGTGTTCCTTGCCATATGATTCAAATCCTTTCTACAGCATTCCTTCTTCGCGAAAACTCACATAACAATTATTCCCAATGATGATGTGATCTAAAAGCTCGATCCCGATTAGAGCTCCCGCATCCTGAATGCGCCTTGTAATGAGCCGGTCTTCCCTGCTTGGTGTCGGCTCACCACTTGGATGATTATGTAAAATAATAACAAATACAGCATTCTTTTGTAATGCTTCAATAAATAATTCTCTTGGCGTAATTAAGGAAGCATTCACCGTTCCTTTTGATATATTCGTTTCGCCAATGAGTTTTGATTTGGAATTCAGCATGAGCAGTTTCATGATTTCCTGCTTTTCATGCCGGAGATCTTCCATGTAGTACCTTGCAATCGAATCCGGATTTTCAAAACTTAATAATTCCCCGGCAGAGGCTTTGGAAAGTCTCTTCGCAAGCTCTGAGATACAGGATAGCTGGACTGCTTTCACGCGTCCGACACCGTGAATTTTCTTCAATCGCTCAATACTGAACTGATGAATACCGAGAATTCCGCTTTCGCCGTTGTGATAAAGAATACGGCTGGCAAGTTCGAGAGCATTCTCCCCTCTCGTACCGGTTCGAAGCAGCACAGCTAAAAGTTCTGTGTCACTCAGAGCACCGGCGCCGAGCTTTTCGCATTTTTCATAAGGCCTGTCGGCACTCGGTATCTCTTTCATGGTAACTTTTTGATTCATATATTCCTTTAGATTCGATGATTCTCTTCGGTAGACTATAAGAAGCGGTAAATGATAATTGCAATCACAACGCCTATAATACTGGCAATTGTAATCTTGATCGTAAGACCAAATGTAATGACCAGAAGTCCCAGATTGACTACAATCGGTGTATCAAGCCCGAACGTCTGCCCATAGCCAAGCCAGCTAAGTGCCGGCACCCCTTCTGCCAGCATGCCAATAAAGCCTCCAAGGACGATTCCTGTTAATAACAACAGAAAAAGTGCCCAGGAGTTCTTTCCGCCTGCTCCTTTCATATGTACTCCTCCTCATGTTTCTTCTATCTGAAAACTCCATACATTTTAGCACATTTCTGAAAATGTGTATAGACTTATACCCTTAAAAAATTCTTAAACATTCTTAGGATTGTCGAAAGCCATGTATTTTTGACTGACAGCTTCTGCCACTTTCAGTCCATCCATGGCGGCTGATGTAATACCGCCTGCATATCCTGCACCTTCCCCGCATGGATAAAGTCCTTTTACAGAACTTTGCAAGGTCTCGTCACGCAGAATACGGACTGGTGAAGAGGTACGGCTTTCTACACCGGAGAGGACTGCATCATCGCAGTCGTAGCCTGGGATTTTCTTTCCAAATTCCGTAATTCCATCTTCCAGGCATCTTGCAATAAACTCAGGGAAAATACTCCTTACATTGCCCCAACTATAAGCACCTTTCATCTGTGGGGCTATAGCACCTGCACTGGAAGATGGCACATTTTTTTTAAAGTCACCAAAAAGCTGGACTGGAATCTTCCCTTGCCCTTCAGCAAATGCAGCCTCTTCTAATTGGCGCTGAAAAGCCAGACCTCCGAGGATGCCTTTTTCTGGGAAATCTTCCGGTGAGACGGTTACGATTACTGCACTATTGGCATTTTTGCCATTTCGCCCGCTATAGCTCATGCCGTTTACTGCAAGTCGGTTCTCTTCAGATGAAGCATTTACTACATAACCGCCTGGACACATGCAGAAAGTATAGACACCTCTGCCCTCTTTTGTCTTAGCTGTTAATTTATATGCAGCAGCAGGAAGGCTCTCGGGTGCATTTTTACCATATTGAGATTCGTCAATCATATCTTGCGGATGTTCTACGCGTACGCCTACAGCGAATGGTTTTGGCTCCATTTTTATATCTGAGAGATTTAAAAGCCCAAAAGTGTCTCTGGCGCTGTGACCAATGGCAAGTACTGCAACGTCCGTCAGTAAATCTTCTCCGATGTTTGTTCTGGTATCTTCCAGATGAAGCATCGCAAGTGCCGGCTCATCTGAAAAATCAATGCTGCGTTTTGTACGGATTCCTGTCACTTTTGTATGAAAACGAACTTCACCACCCATAGAGATGATTGCCTCACGTATATTTTTAACGACCTTTGCCAGAATATCAGTTCCGATATGTGGCTTTGCATCATAAAGAATGGATTCCGGTGCCCCATATTTCACAAAAAGACGCAGGACTTCCTTTCCTCTGTTATGGGTATCGTGCACAAGCGTATTTAACTTCCCATCAGAAAATGTACCTGCACCGCCTTCGCCGAACTGGACATTAGACTCAGGATTTAGTTTGCCTGTTTTCCAGAAATCTTGTACGTCTTTCTGGCGCTCTTCCATAGAAGCACCACGTTCTAAAAGAATTGGACGGTATCCCATACGTGCGAGCGCATAACCACAGAACAGACCGGCCGGTCCGGTCCCGATTACAACAGGCCTGTAAGTCAGTACATGTGTTCCGGTCGGAGTGCAATGATAGCTATCATTTTCTTCTTTTATTGTAATATTTTTATTCCGGTTCTTTTTAATGATCCGCTTTTCATTCTGAACGTTCGCTGCAATCGTGTAAACATAAAAAAGATTTGGTTTCTTTCTGGCATCCAGAGATTTTTTTTCAATATGCCAGGTCAGAAGATCTGAGCTGGAAATTTTTAATGTTGTATATATTTTCTTTTCAAGGTCACTTTTTTTATGAGTAACCGGAAGCTTTAACTGACTGATTCTGATCATGTTTTCCTCCTTGTACATGTAATCGATAACGAAAAAACCAAAGCCATTTTAGCTTTCGCGAAAAATGGCCTTGGTTTAGTATAGCTCATATTTATGTTTCAGACAAGTATACGATTAAAGTTTCCAGATATCCCGGTTATATTCGGCAATGGTCCGGTCAGAAGAAAAATATCCGGCTTTTGCAGTATTTATTAACATTTTTCCAGCCCAGTTCATACGATCCTCGTAGTCAGCCATTACGTTCTCTTTCACAGCAATGTATTCTTTTAAATCGAGCAAAGTCATAAACCAGTCTTTACTGATCAAATCTTTGTATAACCGGCACAGGTTTTCCGGGTCACCGATACGTATCATTTCTTTGCTGATAATAAAATCAACGAGATTTTGTATCAGTGGATCATTGTCGTAATATTGGTCAGAATGGTATCCGGACGTCTCATATAATTGAATCACTTCCTGACTGGATTTACCAAAAATATAAATGTTATCTTTTCCGACCAGATTACAGATTTCAACATTGGCGCCATCCATAGTTCCAAGTGTCACAGCTCCGTTCAGCATGAATTTCATATTGCCGGTTCCACTTGCTTCTTTTGATGCAAGCGAAATCTGTTCAGAAATATCACAGGCAGGTATTAGATGAGATGCCTCTGTAACATTATAATTTTCAACCATAATCACTTTTAAATAAGGTGATACCTCAGGATCTGATAACGTAAGCTTTTGGAGGCAAAGGATCAGATGGATGATATCTTTTGCAAGTGTATAAGCAGGTGCAGCTTTTGCCCCAAAGATCATGGTGATCGGCCTCTGTGGAAGCTGGCCGGATTTGATCTGTTTATATTTATAAATGGCATAAAGCGCATTTAACTGCTGTCTTTTGTATTCGTGCAGTCTTTTGATCTGAATATCAAAAATGGAATTCGGATCAATGTCCAAATCTTGCTTTTCTTTTAAATGCATACATAGTTTTTGCTTATTCTTCTGCTTGATCTTAAGAAAATGATTCAATACCTTAGTATCGTTCTGATACTCAAGAAGTTTTTCAAGTTTCGAGGAATCTTTCTTCCAGGAATCACCGATTAGACTGCTGATATATTCCGAAAGTTCCAAATTACAGTGCATCAACCAGCGGCGGAATGTAATACCATTTGTTTTATTATTAAATTTTTCCGGATAGATCTGATAAAAAGCTTTTAATTTGGAGTTTTTTAAAATATCTGTGTGGAGGGCTGCAACTCCGTTTACACTAAAGCCATAGTGAATGTCCATGTGAGCCATATGCACACGGTCTTGCGAATCAATGATCGCAACAGACTCATCTTTATATTTTTCTTTTGCTTTAGCGTCTAATTTTTCAATAATCGGAACCAGTTGCGGCACGACCTCATTCAGATAATCGAGCGGCCATTTTTCCAAAGCTTCTGCCAGAATCGTGTGATTTGTATAGGCACATGTTCTGGATACGAGATCAGTTGCAGTATCAAAGTCAATGCCTTGCTCCATGAGAAGCCGGATAAGTTCCGGGATGATCATAGATGGATGGGTATCATTAATCTGAATGACAACATGTTCAGGAAGCGAAGTAAGTTCAAAATTCTGTTCTTTTAGTTCTTTTAAAATAAGCTTTGCACCACAGCAGACCATAAAATACTGCTGATAAATACGGAGCAGATGTCCGGCTTTGTCACTGTCATCCGGGTATAAGAATAAAGTCAGGTTTTTGGGAATATTTTCTTTGTTAAAATGAATGCCATCTGTCACAAGTGATTCATCAATGGAGTCTGCATCAAAAAGATGTAGTTTGTTGATTCCGTTACCATATCCGGGAATGTCAATGTCATACATGGACGCCTGTAAAGTAAAAGAACCAAACTGAACCGGAAAATGAACATCTGTTTTTATAAGCCAGTTTTCTTTTTCAATCCATGGATTTTTCAACTCTTTTTGCTTTTTGTTTTCAAAAACCTGTCGGAAGAGACCGTAATGATAATTCAGACCAATTCCCGATCCCGGAAGTCCAAGTGTTGCTATAGAATCAAGAAAACAAGCAGCCAGGCGGCCGAGCCCGCCATTTCCAAGTGATGGTTCCGGTTCGAATTCTTCAATTTCCTCCAGAGATTTTCCGTTTTCATGTAAAAGCTTCTTTATATCATCGTAGATTCCAAGATTGATCAAATTGTTGGAAAGAAGTTTTCCTATCAAAAATTCTGCCGAAATGTAGTAAATCTTTTTTGTTCCTTGATTTGCTGTTTTCTCTTTGCATAATTCTTTTGTCAGATGAAGCAGTGCATAATAAACACTTTTATGATCAGCTGCTTCAATAGATGTCTGAAGCTGGTCTTCCAAATATTTTTTGTAATTCATTGTTACTCTCCTTTTTGTTGTAAACTGCGCGCGCATAATTGAGTAATTTTTTTAATTTTTGCTGCCAGATTATCCGTGAAGCTGTCTGCGTCTGAACGCCAGATCCAGTTTCCGCCTAATGTAGAAGGGGTATTTATGCGTGCTTCGCAGCCAAGACCTAAGTAGTCCTGAACAGGAATAATACATGTATCTGCCACACTTCTCATAGCGAGCCGAATATAATCCCAATGAATGTCTGCTTCCGGAGTAAATCGATTTCCAATATATTCCAAAGCCATTTCTTTATCTTCTTCTTTTAAAGCTTGATACCATCCTTGAAGCGTATCATTATCATGGGTACCGGTGTATACAACACAGTTTGGATGATAATTGTGTGGAAGATAATCACTGTCTTCCCTGGAATCAAAAGCAAATTGAAGAACTTTCATACCTGGGTACCCACTATCTTTTAAAAGTTGTTTTACGGAATCTGTCAAAAATCCAAGATCCTCAGCAATAATTGGAAGATCACCAAGTTCTTGTTTTATTTTGTGAAATAAATCCATACCAGGCCCCTTTTCCCAGTGCCCGTTTTCAGCAGTTGGATCACCATAAGGAATGCTGTAATATTCATCAAAGCCCCGGAAATGGTCAATTCGCATAATATCATATAGTCTAAAACAACCTCGGATCCGGTTTACCCACCAGGAAAATCCGGTTTCTTTGTGATAATCCCACCGATATAAAGGATTTCCCCAAAGCTGTCCGGTAGCAGAAAAACCATCCGGAGGACATCCGGCTACTGCTGTTGGCTGTCCACTTTCATCTAATTGGAACAACTCTGGGTGTGCCCACACATCTGCACTGTCATAAGCAACATAAATTGGGATATCTCCAATAATCTGAATCCCTTTTTGATTTGCATATTCTTTTAACATGTTCCATTGTTTGTAGAATTCGTATTGTAGAAACTGATAAAAATGAATTTCATCTGTAAGTAAGTCCTGATAATGCGAAATTGCATCTGGTCTGCGAAGACGGATATTTTCCTCCCATAGATTCCAGCCAGCTCCATGAAAATAATCTTTTACAGACATATAAAGAGCATAGTCTGAAAGCCATTCATTTTGTTCGTTCAGAAAATCCACGTAATCAGAAGAATTCATGATCTGCTGTTCTTTTGCATGTTCATAAGCTACCTTTAAGATATGAAATCGGTTCTGATAAAGCATGCCATAATCTATCTGATTCGAATTATTACCAAAATCTGCCTGCCTGCATATGTCGTCTTCAAGCAGTCCTTCCCGGGCCAGTGTTTCAAGATCAATAAAATAAGGATTTCCGGCAAAAGTCGAAAATGACTGGTAAGGAGAATCCCCATAACTGGTCGGGCCAAGTGGCAGAATCTGCCACAGTGACTGGCCGCTTTTTTGCAGCCAGTCGACAAATTTATAAGCTTCCTTTGAAAATGATCCGATTCCGTATGCACCAGGAAGTGCAGATACCGGCATTAAAATTCCACTTTGTCTCATGATATAAACTCCTTTTTTCAGGCATGTACCTAACCTTTAACGGCTCCTGCTGCCACACCCTTGATAATATGTTTCTGACAGGACAGATAAAAGATGATGACAGGGATAACTGCAAGAATCAAAGCAGCCATAACAGCACCCATATCAACACGGCCGTAGCTTCCCTTCATATACTGGATTGCGATAGAAATTGTCTTATATTTGTTCAGATCCAGTACCAGATAAGGAAGTAGGAAGTCATTCCAGATCCACATTGTCTCAAGAATACCAACAGAGATGTAGGTCGGTTTCATGATCGGAAGTACTACACTGAAAAATGTACGGATTGGTGTGCAGCCGTCTATCATTGCTGCTTCCTCTATCTCGATTGGAATTGATTTGACAAATCCACAGAACATAAATACTGCAAGACCTGCACCAAAGCCCAGATAAATAATAATGATACCCCAAGGAGTACGAAGTCCGGTACGGTCAGCAACCAGTGACAGGGTGAACATAACCATCTGGAAAGGTACGACCATTGAAAATACGCATAAAAGGTAAAGCATTTTTGTAAATTTAGATTTGACTCTTGTAATGTACCATGCACACATAGAAGTACATACAAGAATTACAAGAACAGATCCAACAGTAATAAATACTGTCCAGCCAACTGCACTTAGAAGATTATATTTATCAATTGCAGTCATGTAGTTTTCAAGTCCGGCCATCGTTTTTCCATCCGGAAGCTGGAATGGCTGTTTATTAATATAAACCTTCTTTTTAAAAGAATTCATAAGTACGATTAAAATAGGCAGTATATAGACAATTCCTACAATTGTAAATATACCGGTTCCGGCTGTGCTAAGAGCACTTCTTTCCTTTTTCATTTATTGCTGCACCTCCTTGGAACGAGTCATATGTAACTGAATCATACTAATTGCAACGACAAGAACAAAGAACAGAACGGCTTTTGCCTGTCCGACACCTTCCCATCCAGTACGTCCGTAAAACGTGTTAAAGATGTTCAGTGCCATCATCTCAGACATCTTGGAAGGTTCACCGGCTGTCAGTGATAAGTTCTGGTCAAATAATTTAAATCCGTTTGTCAGTGATAAGAACATACAAATGGTAATGGATGGCATCATCATTGGAATCGTGACTTTGAATAATTTTGTCCATTTTCCGGCACCATCGATCTGTGCCGCTTCCATAACATCACCCGGAATAGATTGAAGACCTGCAATATAGATGATCATCATATAACCAATCTGCTGCCAACTTACAAGAATGATCAGTCCCCAGAATCCGTACCATTCGTTTAATGCAAGTGCAGTTCCGTATTTTTCAAGAATACCATTAAAAATTAACTGCCAGATATAACCAAGAACAATTCCACCAATCAGGTTCGGCATAAAGAAAATAGTACGGAAAATATTAGTACCACGCATATTCTTGGTAAGTGCACTTGCCAGAGCGAAAGCAACGGCATTAATAATAATTAAAGATGCAACTGCAAACAATGCAGTGTACCAGAAAGAATGACGGAATACCGTGTCTTCAAAAGCCTTTTTGTAGTTGGAAAATCCGATGAATTTCGCATCTGTTACCGTTGTGAATTTACAGAATGAAAGCCAGATTCCCATGATAAAAGGAATGATAAAGCCCAAGATAAACGCACAGAATGTAGGAAGTACGAATATGGGCATATAGCGTTTTACAGCCTTTTGCATAAAAGGCGCCCCCTTTCCTTAAAAGCGGCGGGAGAATTGACCCTGCCCGCCGCATGAACATATCACGATTAATATTTGATATTTCTTATTTGGAAGCTGCTGCTTCAGTTGCCCAGCCGTCTACAAAAGCACTTACAACTTTTGCCCAGTTCGCATCTGTCTGATCTGCTGCATATGCAGTTAATGCAGAACCAACACCATTCTTCCACTCCTCAGAAGGCATTGTTGAGAAGTTCCATGAAACAGGAGTTTTGCCATCTTCCAGATATTTGTTTGCTTCATTTACAAGTACGTTATCAGAATCAAGATTTGCTTTGAATGGAATCGTGAATCCCATTTCTTTGCAAAGACCATTAACGCCTGTATCAGATGTTACACACCAGTTCATGAAGTCTAAAGTAGCCTGAATGTCATCTTCTGAAGCTTTGGAGTTTACACACCAGTAGTTCTCTGTACCAGTACAGATTCCCTGATTCTCCTCTCCGTCTACACCAATGTAGATAGGAAGAATTCCAAGATTATCATCACCAATATCTTTGATGTTGTTGTATTCCCATGTACCGTTCTGATAGAATACAGCCTCTTCTGTTACGAAATCTGCAGTTGCATCATCAGCTGTCTTTGTAGAAAGAGCAGTTGGCTCGCAAGTTGCGTTGTTGATGTACAGATCCCAGATCTGACGATAGTTGTCAAGGTATGTACCTTTGATTGCATCTGTATTATCAATACCGTCTGCTTTATACTCATAGTAGATTGGAAGGTTTGCCAGATGAGTTTTAAATCTCCAGTCAGAAGAACCGTCCATACCTGCTGATGTAAATGCAGAGAATCCAAGTTTGTCTTTATTTGCTGTAATGTCTTCCACAACTTTCTTGAAGCTGTCAAAGTTTGTGATATCTGATGCGGAGTAACCTGCTTTTTTAAGAAGCTCTTTGTTGTAAATGATACCGTAACTCTCAACAACGTAAGCAATACCTGCCATCTTATCTCCGTCCATCAGAGCAAAGTCATCATCTGTCAGCTCTTTTGCTATATCAGAATCTTTCAGATCATAGCAATAATCTTTCCAGCTTGCAAGTCCTACCGGACCATTTACCTGGAATAATGTAGGAGCATCTGTTTTTGCCATCTCGGATTTTAATGTTTTTTCGTATTCACCGGATGCAGCAGTGAGTACAGTTACCGGAACTCCCGTTTCATCTGTGTATTGCTCCGCAAGTTCCTGCCATTGCTCATCTTGCTCTGGCTTGAAATTCAGATAATATACCTTTCCTTTTGCATCAGACTTTGCAGTTTTTTTGCCCGATGAGCTGCCGCAGCCAGTTACCATTCCGATAGTCATTGCTGCAACAAGTAAAATTGATACAACTTTACGCATTTTCATAATTGTTCCCTCGCCTTTCTGAGAATCTTTTTTGTTCTCTTGATTTACTCATATTTTAGCAGGAAATTTGCGTAAAACTGTATCAATAAAAAAACCTCTAATATAAAAAATTAAACTTTCCGTTATTGTTCTTCTTCAAATTGTCGTATGCTGTCATCTGCATAATTTAGAAAATCTTCCGGGGTAATACGTCCTTCCGCAAGCTGAGGCAGGTATTTGGAGAGAGTATTTTCCTGGAAAACGGAATTCCATTTGACCTGGTAATTCGGAACAAATGTCGGGGAATTCGAAAATGCCTTCAGGTAGTCGCGTTCCACCTGGCTTATGTATTTTTCCTCCATTGAAAACATCTTTTCTTTTTCCAGAAGATTAAATTCTGTCCGGAATTTAAAAAATGCAAGTGCTCCTTCTTTTACTTCTTCACTGCATCCAGACGTCAGTGCCCAGCCAAATGTTTCCGGAGAAGAAACCAGTGTATTTCCAGGGAAAGAAGAAAAACGAACACACTGTTCCCATCCGTCAGGGATCTGGTCGATCATCCAATATCCATTTGGAACCATAGCTGCTTTCCCGGTAAAAAAGTTATTGTATGCCGTGTCAAAATCATTATACAGGGCATTCGATGTTGTATAGGAAAACAGCCGTTTTAAAGTATTTGCCAATTCCAGCCCGGAAGCATTCTGGTAGGTGTCCGGATAGATCAGACTCATAAATTCAGCACCTTCTTCCGATGAAGAAGCGACTGCTGCACTTGCCAGTAACATAGGTGCCCATCCCGTTCCATCTGTATGTAGTGCCAGTGGCGTGATACCTGCGTTTGTAAGTTTGTCACAACACGCCCAGAACTCATCCCATGTTGTTGGAAAGGAATCAATGCCGGCTTTGTTAAACAATTCCTGATTCCAGAATATGCCGCAGCAGGAAAAAGCCGCAGTTGAAATTGGTGCAAGATAAATATTTCCGTCTGCGTAAGTGCAGCCTTCCTGTACAACAGGTTCGATCATGGAAGACCACTCTTCGTCTGCATCAATATATGGAGTCAGATCCGCAATTCGGTTTTCTGCAATCATTTTCTGATAAAAAGAAGGAAGCATTCGAAGATCTGTAATAATATCTGGAAGTTCATCGGTTGCATTCAATCGTTTCAGGTTTTGACGATAGTCAGCTTCTGTCTCTACGATCCAGTCAACATCCAGTTCATAGGTTCCTTTGTATTTTTTATTAAATGCTTCCACTACTTTCTGTTCATTTTTCGTTCCGGTAGATGGATCCACGGTCAGAATAATGGATATTTTTACTGGTTCTTTGGATTCTTCTGCCAGTTTTTTTTCAGATGTTTTACAACCGGTCAGCAGGCAGATCATAAGTAGAAGTATAAATATACTTCGGATTGTTTTTTTGATATGTTGCTTTTTCATGATTCCTGCTCACCTCCTTTTGGCACTTTTATCGTACAAGTTGTACTTGCATCGGTTGTTTCGTAGTAATATGTAATTTTATCACCGTATTTTAACCGCAGTCTAGTCAGTATATTAAATACACCGTATCCATGTTTTTTGTCAGGAAATGCCTCTTTGATCTGAGAAATAGGTAAATGCGTAAGTCCGTTGATCTTTTCTACCATATCTTTATTCATTGGCATGCCGGTATTATAGACAGATAGCACCAGAACATCATTTTCTTCTGTAATCCGTATCCGTATATAGCCCCCCTCATAGATTTCACTGAATCCATATTTTACTGCATTTTCTACTAATGGCTGAAGAATCAGCTTCAGGATTTTATTTTCTTTTGCATTGACCTGACAGTCAATTTCATACTCAAACAGATCTACGTTTCGGATCTGCTGGATTTCCATGTAGCTTTTCACATTTTCCAGCTCATCTTCTACGGATACAATATCACTTCCTTTACTGAGGCAGAGGCGCAGGTACTTTGAAAGAGCCTGGATCATACGCATGGTCGTTTCCTCTTTGTTCATACGCGCAAGCATATAGATGGTATCCAGTGTATTATACAGAAAATGTGGATTGATCTGACTGATCAGCATATTTAATTCACTGGTGCGCAGTTCTTTTTCCTGTAATTTAATTTCATTGACAAGTTGTTCAATATTGCCAAGCATTTCATTGTAAGAATGTCCAATCTGATCTAATTCCGTGTTTGTGTGAAGTTCCGGCATATGTGTATAATCTCCACCGTCAAATCCAGTCATATATGTGGTGATTTCCTGGACCGGTCTGGTGAACCGATTAGAGAACAAGATACTGAGTAATAGGGCTAATACTACAATAATCAGGTAAATCAGAACCAATACAATTAAAATCTGGGTGGTCTGACTTGTAACAACTTCATTTGGCACATACGTAAAGATGGAAAACGAACAGTCCTTTTGATAGTAAGCAGACAGATAACCACCCGTTACAGCCTCTCCATTGAGAATAATTCCCGTATCAGAGGATTTTTTACATGCGCTTATCAAAGTTTTCGTCACATTGTCCGGCAAGGCAGTGTTTTTCTGATTCAGAGCATAAATATTTCCATTCTGATCCATTATTCCGGTTAGAATGGAAGAATCTGCCTTTTCGGAATCCATCGTTACGATATGATTCAAAAAGGAAGGATTCATTTTCAGAATAATAATTCCCGGTTCACTTGGATAGTCCAGAGAATGAACATATCGGGTGATGAACAAGGAATCTTCTTTTCCGTTAAAGAGTGTATCTTTTGCAATGAACCAGACTGTTTTTGCGTACTCTGTACCAAGTTTCTTCTGAAACACAGTGTTTTTAATGTCAAAAGCATCTACATAACTATAGGATCTGGTATATATGTTTCCTTTATTATCCATATAACAATAATCTTGAATAGAATCCAGATCCAGATATGAGAAATATTTGCCAACGGCATTCTTTTCATTATCAGTCAGTTCTTCTGCGTTCAGACTTTTTTGGATCGTTTCATTAAGAATAGCTTCTGCAGTCACTTCTTTCGATTTCGTATAAAGATTATCCAGTAAAATTCCCATCTTCTCGTCTGCAAACTCGTATTTTTCTATAATATTATTTTTTAAAGTATGGTGCATATAACTCCATACTCCGATCATAGATAATAAAAGTGCAAGAAGAAGTAATATAAGCGTAGATTTTAAATATTTTTTCTGGATACCTGAACTTAAATATTTTTGCTTCATACTTCGTATTCCTTTTTATACTCACTTGGCAGTTTTCCGGTATATTGCTTGAATAATTGTGAAAAATAAGAAGGATTGCTGATACCAACTTCTTCACAGATTGTTCGGATACTGGTATTTCCTTCTTCCAGCATTCTTTTTGCTTTATCCATACGTTTTTTGACCAGGTACTGTTTAAAAGTCATATGGAAGGTGCTTTTAAAGATACGTCCAAAGTAAACCGGGTTTAAATATACATGAGCTGCTGTTGCAATGATTGACAAGTCTTCCTCTTGAAGATGTTCTTCGATATAAGCGACAGCTTCTGTCATGTATTCTTTAAAATAACCCGTTTCATTTTTTCCGGCTTCTTCCTGACGCAGTTCTATTGCACGGCATAAAATTTTGTAGCAGACATCTACTGCTTTTACAGCCGGCAGATGATTCAGGTTAGAATAATAATTTGCAAATTGATTTTTCATATCCTCGTTCATACCATAGGTGTCCTGAAGCATGAACTGTACTCGGAGCATAACTTTATGAAGGTACTGGCATTGCCGTGCTTCTTCTTTTGGAAGATGGTAAATAAAATCAATAAATGTTTCTTTTAGTTCCACAAAATCATTTTTCCGTATGCTGTTCATAATCCGGATTTCCCTGTCTTCAGAAAACTGCTTCGAATCGTCTTCCTGTTCTTCTAAATCTTCTGGAATTGTAAACGCACTGGCACCGGAAGCACTGGCAATTCCAAATAATTTTTGTGCTTCTTCATAGCTTTTCCTGATTCCGGATATCCCTTTATATGGCTTGGAAATAGAAGCGATGACCGGACATTTTTCTTCATTCTTTGCCTGTTCTAATAAAGTTTTGATCTGCCTTACTGCATTTTTTTGCTGAGTTTTTATAATGAAAACATAATTGCCGTCTTCCCCTTCAAATTTCCAGTACGAAAAATGTTCAAAAACATGTGCTTCTATTTCCTGGATTACGGCATATCTGGATGCTTCATAATCTAAAGAATTTGTAATTTTATAAATTAAATCAATATCGGCGCACACTGTGATAAAAAAATCATGATTATCCGGCAAATCATGAAGTACAGAAAATACTTCTGCAATCTTTTCCTCCGGAATCAGATTCTGAACATATTTTTGTATTACAACCTGCAGAAAACTGTCACCGTCTTTTAAAAGGAGTTGTTCCCAGCTTTCGTATTTTTCTTCACTGCGTAGCTGTTTGATACATGTGTTATAGGCTCCGGTCATTGTGGAGCGAAGCTGTTCATCATCAATTGGTTTTAAAAGATATGCATAGGCGCCAAGATCACAGGCATGTTTTGCATATTCAAAATCACGGTATGCACTAAGTACTACAAAAAGACATGAGATCTGTTCTTTTTGAATTTCTTCCATAACCATAAGTCCTGTCATTTGCTTCATTCGAATATCGGTTAGAACGACATGTGGCTGTTCACGTCTGATGACTTCCAGTGCCTGAACTCCACTTTTGGCAGATCCGACAACCTCAAATCCCATACCCTCCCAGTCATAGGTATCTAAAAGTCCCTGTAATAAAATTGGTTCATCGTCCACAATTACCAGTTTTAGTAATTCCATTCTTTTTCCTCACTTTTTTTATGAATCGGCCGAATTTATATATTTCTTAAAGTAATTGTTATAGATCAGATGCCGCATGTTTTCCTGCCAGATAACCGGTAGCCCATGCCCACTGTAGATTATAACCGCCACAAATTCCATCAACGTCAAGAAGTTCTCCGGCAAGATAGAGATCTTTTGTAATACAGGACTGCATCGTCTCCATATCTACTTCTTTTAAGCTGACACCGCCTGCGCTAACTTGAGCATTGTCAAACCCGTTGGTATCAGAAATGTTTAACCTGCAAGACTTTATGACCTCACACAGTCTTGTAAGTTCTGCTCCTTTGATCATATTTAGTTTCGCAGAAAAACGGATGCCTGAAATTCGGAGTATTTCCGGAATTAGTTTTGTGTGAAGAATTCCGGTCAGAAGGTCTTCCGGTTTTGACTTTTGGTTCTCGCTCAGGTGCTGAAGTTTTTTGCTAAATAGTTCTCTAAGTGAAGCTTCCTCTAATTCCGGCAGAAAGTCAATCATAACCTGCGCATTTTGCTTTTCATATAAAGCCCTGGAAATATAGCGGCTGACTTGGAATACAGGAATTCCGGATATGCCATAATTGGTAATCTGAAGTTCACCGGTATCTGAGACAGCCATACGCCCATTGATCAAGGCTGTTACTTTTGCATCTGTCCTGACTCCTGAAGCTTTTTGAAAGGCAAAATCCTTTACTTTTAACTGCACCAGTGCCGGAACAACCGGCACAACAGAATGCCCCAGTGATTTGACAAGGGTATAACCGCTGCCATCAGAGCCGAGTTTCGAAGAAGCCTTTCCGCCGGCTGCTAAAATGATGCGGTCAGCTTGAATTTTTTCGCTGCCGGTCTCAATCTGGAATCCTTTTTTTGTCCGGCATATGGATGTCACTGCGTTCTCACGTCTGATGTCTGCGCCCAGTTCTTTTAAACGATTATCCAGAACAGAACGGACGACAGATGCCTGATCACATCTTGGATAAATGTATCCATTTCTGGATTTCATCAGAAGTCCCAGATTTTCGAAAAAACGAATTGTATCCGAATATCCAAAGGCTTTTAGAACAGAAGAAATCAATTGCGGCTCATCACTTCGGAAATAATCCAAAGACATGTTTTTATTTGTCAGATTACAGCGCCCATTTCCGGTAGACAAAATTTTCTTTCCAAGAATATCCTTCTGATCAAAGATAATGACCTGAATGTCTGGATTTGTCTCAAGGGCGGTGATGCCCGCCAACATACCGGAAGCACCGCCTCCGACAATTGCAAGTGTTTTCATATCTGAACTCCTTAACTTTATATTATAACTCTGTTACAAGGTCTTCTCTTACCAGATACTCTAAAGACATTAATATTCCAAGCTTTGCATGCTGCCATGTAAGTCCGCCCTGGAAATACACTGCATATGGCTCTTTGATCGGACCATCGGCACTCAGCTCGATAGAGGAGCCCTGAACAAATGCTCCGGCTGCCATAATAACATCGCTGTCATATCCTGGCATCGGCCATGGCTCTGGTGTGACATAGGAATCAACCGGGGCGGCAGCCTGGATTCCTTTACAGAATGCGATGACACCTTCCGGTGTTCCAAGTTCTACTGCCTGAATAATATCGTGGCGGCTCTCCGTACCATTTGGAATGACACTGTAACCTAATTTTTCGTAGATGTTTGCTGCAAAGATGGCTCCTTTTAAAGCACCTGCTGTCACAGTCGGTGCCAGGAAAAGTCCCTGGAAGAAGGACTGCATGACACCGAGAGATGCACCAACTTCCTTTCCAAGTCCTGGAGAAGTCAGGCGGTATCCACAATTATCAATCAGATCTTTTCGTCCTGCGATATATCCGCCAATTGGCGCAAGTCCACCGCCCGGGTTCTTGATCAGGGAACCAACGACCATATCTGCACCCACATCACTTGGCTCAATCGTCTCTACAAATTCACCGTAACAGTTATCGACCATACAGATAACGTCTGGTTTGATACTCTTTACAAATGCAATCAGTTCTCCAATCTGTGAGACGGAAAAGCTTGGTCTTGTCTGATATCCTTTGGAACGCTGGATTGTTACAAGCTTTGTTTTTTCATTGATTGCTTTTTTGATATTGTCATAGTCAAATGCACCGCCTTCTAGAAGATCTACCTGGCGATAGGAAATTCCGTACTCCGCAAGAGAACCATTCGATGGGCGGATTCCAATGACTTCTTCCAATGTGTCATAAGGTTTTCCGACTGGAGATAGAAGCTCATCGCCCGGGCGCAGATTTGCAGCCAGTGCCAGTGCCAGTGCGTGAGTTCCGCATGTGATCTGCGGTCTTACAAGAGCACTTTCTGTATGAAAAATCTCTGCGTACACTTCTTCCAGTGTGTCACGTCCCGGGTCGTCATAACCGTATCCGCTGGCGTATTTGAAACAGCCGGCATTGACTTTACATTTCTGCATTGCATGCACGACTTTCAACTGATTGTACTCTGCCACTTTGTCGATGGCATCAAAACGTTCTTTTAAAGTTCCTTCAATCTGGCTCCCGAAATCGTAAACCTCTCTGCGGATTCCCATTTCCAGATACATATCTTCTATATTTAACATGATTGTCCCTCCAAAATATCTTTTTTAATAGATTCGAGCATCACTTCCAGAATCTTATCTTCATCATAATTGTAATCTTTTTTATTAATCCATGTCACATGCTTCTCTCGCTTGAACCATGTAATCTGACGTTTTGCAAAATGTCTTGTATCTCGTTTGATTTTGTAAATGGCATCTTCTAATGTGCATACTCCGTCCAGATAGTCCAGAATTTCTTTATATCCAAGTCCCTGCATAGAAACCATACTGCGGTCATAGCCACGCGCTTTTAAAGCCTTAACTTCCGCGACAAGCCCCTCTTCTATCATCTTGTCAACTCGTAGATCTATACGGCGGTACAGGTTCTTGCGGTCATCATTTAAGATAAAATATACAAATTGATAGGGCGACTCTTTTTGTCGCTCTGTTTCATTGTGCTCAGAAATTTTCATTCCGGTTTTCTGATAAAATTCCAATGCCCGAATGACCCGCTTTATATTATTTGCATGGATAGTATCTGCCGATTTTGGGTCCACTTCGCGAAGTTTTTCATGAAGTGCCTCTGCGCCATGTTCTTCTGCAAATGTTTCTAATTCTGCGCGGAGCGAGGTGTCATTATCATTATCTGTAAAATCAATATCATAAAGTAGTGCCTGAATATAAAATCCGGTTCCGCCTACTACGATTGGAATATGCCCGGCAGCATAGATCTTTTGCATAGCTTCTTTTGCCATCTGTTGAAAACGGACAACATGAAATTCATCGTCTGGTTCCAGTTCATCTACTAAGTAATGTGGAACATGCTGCATTTCTTCCGGACGGATTTTTGCGGAACCAATATCCATATATTTGTAGACCTGCATGGAATCTGCAGAAATAATCTCACCACCGATTGCTTTTGCAAGACCAATGGAAGCCTTTGTTTTACCGACTGCAGTAGGTCCGGTGAGAATGATTAAAGGTTGTTTTTGCATGATATATCATCCCTTACATTTTTCATATTCGATATTAAACAATACGTTTGAATTTCTTTTCCAGTTCGCGCCTTGACATGGCGATAATGGTGGGTCTCCCATGTGGACAGTGATAAGGATTGTCCAGTGACAGAAGTTCCGTGATCAATGTGTCTACTTCTGCAGCGCTCAATCGCATATTTCCTTTGACAGCTGCCTTACAGGACATAGATGCAATCTTTTCGTCAATCAGATTAGATGGCGCATTTCGGTTGATTTCATCAGACAGACTGTCAATCATCTCCATGAGCAGTTCTTTTTTTGCAATACTGAACAAATTGTCCGGTACAGCGCGGACTGCATAGGAATCCTGTCCGAATTCTTCTATCTCAAAACCAATCCGCGTGAACTGATCCATATAAAGCCTGAGAAGTTCTGCCTCCTGCATAGACAGATTCAGTACGATTGGCGGACTAATAAGCTGAGAAGTAAACTCCCGTGTCTTCATGCCCTT
This sequence comes from Dorea sp. 210702-DFI.3.125, assembly GCF_020560945.1. NCBI lineage: Bacteria > Bacillati > Bacillota > Clostridia > Lachnospirales > Lachnospiraceae > Dorea > Dorea sp. 210702-DFI.3.125. Next base: position 113,772 of record NZ_JAJCNF010000001.1, on the reverse strand, counting down.
CAATGTCTGTTCATACAGAACTCTCTCATGAGCTGCATGCTGGTCGATAATATATAAGTTATCATGAAATTCTACCAGCCAGTAAGTATCAAAGACCTGGCCGATAATCTTATGTTCAGCTTTTGCCTGTGGCTCCAGAAGTTTTTCTTCAAAGAAATTGAGCTGCTGTGGCTTTTCCGCAGGAACTTGTTTTGCAGTATAATTTGGCGACTCTGCGATCTGCGAGCCTTGTGCCTGCACATTTCTTTGTGGTTTATAAGAGTTTTGCACCGGTATATTTTTCTGCGTTTTATAGGAGTCTTGCACTGGTATATCTTTCTGCGGTTTATAGGAGTCCTGCACTGATACATTTTTCTGCGGTTTACAGGAGTCGGTATTGGATAAAGCAGGTGTTGTTTCTTGCTTATTTTCGTGCAGCGCTTCATGGTAAGAATATACTCTCTTCTTCATCTCATTCATAAAGTATTGCAGCTTTTCATCTTCATTTTGTGGTGACTGCAAAGAGGTTCGCAGCTTTTCGGTATGTTCTGCCTCACTTTTTTTCGGCAGATCCATCTTCGACTCTTTCGGTTCTTCTGGAAAATTACTTTTACAATCTTTCGGTTCTTCTGGAATTTTTATATCATCCAATGTCACTTCGGGAATTAGCTCCCGTTCATGTAGTCCGTCATCGACAGCCGCAAACAGGGTATTATAAATCTCCTGCTGATTATTAAAACGGACATCCATCTTGGTCGGATGCACATTAACATCTACATGTTCTGTGTCTACGTCCAGGTAAAGCACGACAAATGGGTATTTGTGCTGCATAGTAAAATCTTTATATCCGTCTTCAATTGCCTTGGAGATGATACTGCTCTTAATGTATCTTCCATCTACGAAATAATTTTCAAAATTACGGTTGCCGCGGGAAATCAAGGGCTTTCCAAGATATCCGGTAATGTGGATTCCTTTTCTTTCAAAATCTACTTCAATCAGATTCGATGCAATCTCCCGTCCGTATATATGATAGATGACATCCTTCAAATTTCCATTGCCGGAAGTATGAAGTTTAACCTGACCGTTGTTGATAAAACGGAAGGAAACTTCCGGATGAGACAACGCTAGTCTTGTGACCAGGTCTCCGACGTGACTAGCCTCTGTCATAGCAGTTTTTAAAAACTTTCTTCTGGCAGGTGTGTTGTAGAAAAGCTGCCGGATCAAAAATGTCGTGCCATCCGGGGCACCGGCATCTTCAAGTGATTCTTCCTTCCCACCGGCAATCTTATATCGCACGCCAAAATCTGCTTCCTTTGTCTTGGTCAGAAGCTCTACCTGAGAGACCGCTGCAATACTGGAAAGTGCTTCGCCACGGAAACCAAGAGATGAAATGTGTGCAAGATCCTCTGCACTTCGGATCTTACTTGTAGAATGGCGTAAAAATGCAGCACGGACATCTTCTTTATCAATTCCGATTCCGTTGTCAGCGATTCGCATAAATGTAATGCCACCTTCCTTGATCTCGACAGTTACAGCAGTCGCACCGGCATCAATTGCATTCTCAGCAAGCTCTTTGACTACGGATGCCGGACGTTCTATGACTTCCCCGGCGGCAATTTTATCAATTGTAATCTGGTCTAATACCTGTATCTTACTCATGGTCTACCACCTGTTTTTTAATTTGTTCTGAAGCTGATAAAGGGTATTGAGTGCTTCAATTGGTGTCAGGTTTCCAAGATCAAGCTCTTTTAACTCTTTTAATACGTCATCATCTTTCACTGTATCGAACAATGACATCTGAGCCAGATCCACGTCATCATATTTTTTTGCCTTAGGTTTTGGGGCACCCAAAACAGCAATATCTTTGATCCGGCTTGTAATATCTGTCTGAACCAGTTCTTCTACAATTTCCTTTGCCCGGTCAGTAACAGACTCCGGCACCCCTGCAAGCTTCGCTACCTGGATACCATAACTTTTGTCCGCACCACCTTTGACAATTTTTCTAAGGAAAATGATATCGTCGCCGTTCTCTTTAACAGCAATGCAATAGTTATTCACGTTATCTATTTTGCCTTCCAGCTCGGTCAGCTCGTGGTAATGTGTGGCAAATAAAGTCTTAGCACCAAGAAGTTTGCTGTTACTGATATGTTCGATGACTGCCCAGGCAATGCTGAGCCCGTCAAATGTACTCGTTCCACGGCCGATCTCGTCAAGTATTAAAAGACTCTTGCTAGTGGCATTTCTTAAAATATTTGCGACTTCCGTCATCTCGACCATAAATGTACTCTGACCACTTGCCAGATCATCGGAAGCTCCTACACGGGTAAAGATACGGTCTACCAGACCGATGTCGGCTTTGGAGGCAGGAACAAAAGAACCAATCTGAGCCATCAGAACAATCAGGGCTGTCTGGCGCATGTAGGTAGACTTTCCGGCCATGTTCGGTCCCGTTATAATTGCGATCCGGTCTTTTTTATCGTTCAGATATGTATCATTGGAAATGAACATATCATTTGGAATCATTTTCTCAACTACCGGGTGACGGCCGTCTTTGATGTCAATGACACCTTTTTCATTTATCTTCGGACGCACATAATTATTCTGCTCTGCAACAAGAGCCAGAGAAGCCAGTGTATCAATCTGGGCGATCACTTTGGCAGTTTTCTGGACACGGACAACATCTTTGGCAACACGGCTTCGGATATCACTGTAAAGCTCATACTCCAGAGAATAAAGCTTATCTTCCGCACCGAGAATCGTATCCTCCAGTTCTTTTAATTCCGGAATAATATAACGCTCTGCATTGGCAAGGGTCTGCTTTCTTGTATAATAATCCGGAACCAGATCTTTAAAAGAATTGGTCACTTCCAGATAGTAGCCGAATACTTTATTGTATTTAATCTTTAGATTTTTGATGCCGGTTTTCTCACGCTCGTCACTTTCCAGTTTTGCAAGCCAGTCTTTCCCGTCAGACTTAGCAGAGCGGAGTTTATCAACTTCCGGATTATACCCGTCGCGGATAATACCGCCTTCCTTCATGGCAAGCGGCGGATCTTCTTGGATTGCATCTTTGATCAGTGTACACAGATCTTCCAGAGTATCTAAATCTTCATAAAGTTCTTTCAAAAGAGGACTTGTCATCTCGCTTAAAATATATTTGATATGAGGCAGCATAGAAAGAGAACTTTCAAATGCGATCATATCTCTCGGGTTCGCAGACTGATATGTAATCTTGCTGACCAGACGCTCAAGATCATAGATCGGTGACAGATATTCCCGGATCTCTTCTCTTGAAATCGCGTTATCTAAAAGCTCATTGAGAGCATCCAGACGTTTCTCAATATCATATTTCTGAACCAGTGGCTGTTCAATATATTTTCGGAGATTTCTGGCACCCATGGCGGTTTTCGTCTTATCCAGTACCCAGAGAAGGCTTCCCCTCTTCTGCTTCTCTCTTAAAGTCTCACAAAGTTCAAGATTCCGTCTTGTAGCACTGTCGAGAAGCATATATTTTCCGGCAGCATATGGAATCAGACGTGACATATGGGAAAGAGATGTCTTCTGAGTCTCTTTCAGATAGATCAAAAGGGCTCCGGAAGCAATGATCCCACAGTCATAATCTGCAAGACCAAGACCAGTCAATGATCCGACTTTGAAATGTTCTTTTAATGTATCCTGACAGATTGCATCATCAAAATACCATGGATCCAGTGAATAAATGGTAATTCCAAGGCGGTTCTTCAAATCCTCGATGTTCATGCCACTCATGAAAAATGCTTCATTACAGATAAGCTCCGACGGCATAAGTTTATAGATTTCGTCAAACAGTTTTTCTTCTGTATTAATCTCCGTAACAAAATAATCGCCGGTCGTAACATCAGCGACAGACAACCCAAAACGATCTTCCATGTAAACAACACACATAATGTAGTTGTTCTTTGTCTCGTCTAATGCCTGCATATCCAGGTTCGTTCCAGGTGTGGCAATCCGGACAACCTCACGTTTGACGATTCCTTTTGCAGTTGCCGGATCTTCCATCTGTTCGCAGATGGCGACCTTGTAACCTTTAGATACGAGCCGGTTCAGATAACCGTCTACTGCATGGAACGGGACACCGCACATCGGTGCACGTTCTTCCAGTCCACAGTTTTTTCCGGTAAGGGTGATGTCCAGTTCTTTTGATGCTACCAGTGCATCATCAAAGAACATCTCATAGAAATCTCCCAGTCTATAAAATAAAATGCAGTCTTTGTATTCTTCTTTTGTTTTCATATACTGCTGCATCATAGGTGTTAATTCAGCCACTTTTTTATCTCCTCTTGTGTAATACTTGTGAATTCAGGAATGCCATTGGCAATCTCGAAACTTCGGCATCTTTATATTATAACATCTCATCCTGTTTCATGAAAGTCGAAATTTTAGACAAACAGGAAAAGATTAGTTATCACTACCTGCCACATGTTTATCAAATATCAAAACGGATGATGTAACACTACCAAATGCGGTAATGTGGTATTGGTTCTCTATAGAACCAATGGAGCAGATATCCGGACAGAAGGATACCCATAGTACATAAAAAAGAAAAAATAAGCGCAAAGGGAAGACAAATCTGCCCCCATAACTGCAATGGCATATCCGAATAATCCCAAACTGCCAGGTGATACCATTTGTTTACGATAATTCCAGTGATAAATTCCATACTCACAACAAAGATCGTACAACGTGTAATCTGTCTTGGCAGAGCATCCTGCCATTCTGTCAGCCGTCCCTGCCATGTAAAAAACTGCATACACAGTCCGCCAAGCATGAACATACTTATATGTGAAAAACCGCGAAATAAGACTTCAATCCCATAATAAATACATCCTCCGACAGCCCATAGTACAAGATATTCACTTATATTTTTTAAATAAATGTTTTTCTTTGATAAGCTATTCTTCATATAAAAACGCCCTCACTATCTGTTCTTACAAAATAGTGTGAGCGTTTTCTACTCGTTTTATCAATATCATCACTGGTATATTTTTCTATACCTGTTCTCCAATATAATAGAAGCCTTTACATTGATCCAGCTTCACATTGACATAATCGCCGATCATAGATGCATCTCCCCGGAAATGAACAAGAATGTTATTGCTGAGTCGTCCGGTTACCATATGGTCATCATGGTCACTGACAGATTCAACCAGCACTTCCTGAACGGTTCCTTCATGTACAGCACATACCTCTGCTGCAATTGTCTGAACTTCTTTCAGTAGACGGTCAAAACGATCTTTTACAACTTCCTCCGGAACCTGATCTTCCATTGTGGCAGCAGGCGTTCCGGTTCTCTTGGAGTAGATAAATGTAAATGCACTGTCGTATCGCACTTTTCTTACAATATCTAAAGTTTCCAGGAAGTCCTCTTCTGTCTCACCAGGAAATCCGACAATAATATCTGTTGTCAGAGAGATATCCGGCACAGCGGCACGGATTTTATCTACCAGTTCCAGATACTGTTCTTTTGTATAATGGCGGTTCATCTTCTTTAAAATACGACTGCTTCCGGATTGTACGGGAAGATGAAGGTGTTTACAGATTTTTTTACTCTTGCCCATCACTTCGATCAATTCATCAGAAAGATCTTTCGGGTGGGAAGTCATAAAACGGATTCGATGAAGTCCCTCGATCTGCTCGATTTTTTGTAGTAGTTCTGCAAAGGGCAACGGTTCTTCCAAGTTCTTTCCGTAAGAATTTACATTTTGTCCAAGAAGCATAACTTCTGTGACACCATCAGCTACAAGACGTTCGATTTCCCGCACAATTGCTTCTGGTTTACGACTTCTCTCACGTCCTCTTACATATGGCACGATACAGTAACTACAGAAATTATTGCAGCCAAACATAATGTTGACTCCGGATTTAAAGGAATATTTCCTGTCGTTTGGAAGATCTTCGACAATCTTATCAGTATCTTTCCAGATATCAATGACCATGCGGCCACCTTCGTAAACTGCAGTAATTAGTTCCGCAAATTTATAAATGTTATGGGTGCCGAAAATAAGATCTACGAAGCGATAGCTTGTACGAAGTTTTTCTACAACTTCCGGTTCCTGCATCATACAGCCGCACAAGGCAATCTTCATATGTGGATTTTTCTTTTTATGTGACTTTAACTGACCAAGGCGTCCGTAAACTCTTGTATTCGCATTTTCCCGGACAGTACACGTATTAAAGATTACAAAATCTGCCTCTTCTTCAGACGCTTCTTCGTAGCCTATTTCAAGTAGAATTCCACGTAATTTTTCTGAATCGCGCGCATTCATCTGACACCCAAAGGTTGTGACGCAGAAAGTCATCGGCCTTCCTGCTTCTTCTGCTTCTTTTCTTACGTATTCTTTCGCTTTTTCTATGAAATAATATTGTCTTTCTGGTTCCTTATGAGGTACAGGATCAGACAAATTGATTCCTGATGTTATCGTATTCATAATCAATCCCTTTCAACGTATCTGTAATAGATGTTTTTGTGATTTCGCGGTCTTCGCATAGTGCGTCCAGCGATGGATATTTATCTCTGAGTTCTGTATTGATCACGCTAAGAAGCATGACTGGATCTTTTGGTAATTCCATATATAATATTATCCTTCCTGATAAATGTTTGTTTCTGTCACAAGAAGCTGTGGCTTAATATCTTGTTCCTCTGCCGGGACTTCAAATAAGACTTGCATATCAAAAGCCAGTGCCAGTGTATGAAGCTGAGGATGTGACTCCAGATATCGGTCATAATAACCGCCTCCATAGCCGACACGATTGCGGTTTGTATCAAAGGCAACTCCTGGCATGATCATAAGTCCGTCGTCTGCCGATGCAGGTATTCCGGCAGCGGGTTCGAGAATACCATAAGCACCAGGTTTTAATTCATCAAAAGAAGTAATTTCATAAAAATCCATTGTTTCGCCGTGAACCTTCGGAACCCAGACAGTTTTTCCGAGTTTCCAGGCTTCCAGCATAAGTGGCCGAGTCCCCACTTCCCCTCCGAAATCTATATAACAATAAATATCTGTTGCTTCCCGGAATACATCCAGTTCGCATGTCTTACGACAGATTTCAGCCGTCTGTGACTGCCAGATAATTGGATCCAGTTCTTTGCGTTGCTTACGGATAATCTGCCTAATGGACTTTTTTGTTTCCATATTTTTCACCTAGATTCGTAATACTTCCATCTGCCTCTTTGACAGAAATATTGTCAAGCTGTCCCCTAAGATTACGGCGGACGCTGTCAATATATTCTTTTCTTAAGATAAGCTGTTCTTTTAATTCTGCATCACTTAATCCGACCTCTTTGGATTTGTGATAGAGTTCATTAATACGGGCAATTTTGCTTTCGTCCATGTGCTTTCGTTCCTTTCTTAATAAAGACGTCATCTATTTATCTTACACTATCCGGAACAAGAAGTCTACAGAAAAATCCAGGATACATTAACTGGAATAATTTTCGAGAAAGCCATAAAGCTCAGCGGTACTTTCAATATACTTTCCATTTCTGATTTCCTGTCTTAAAAGTTCTGGAAGTTCATCATAATGAATGTCTGTATACTCATAAGGTGTTTTCTTATCGCTGAAATACACAACAATGTATCCGTTCACTTCCATCAGATAATAGCAGTCATTTTTGGAAGCCTTGCTGCCGGTCGTGACAGAAGATGAATCCTCATTTTCCATGGTCTGCTGCTCTTCTATTTTTAGTTTTTCAGCTCTCGCCTTTGCTTTTTGATAACTGAACTGATATGCAAATGTCATGGCAATGATCAGGCATGCACAACAACTTAAAAAGCCAATGCTGTACTTACTTTTCATGGAAATATCTCCTTTTTAAGTACAGTATTGACTTTATTATTTACTTCTATTCATGATCCGTGTCATGCAGCATTAAGAACAGCCTAGGAACGGAATAAATGAGCTTTCTTGCATATTTTGACTAACATTGGTCCCTTTGGCATGGAAGATAGCTCTTTTTCTGTTACACCGCCAAGAAGTACAAGCGCAACACCGTAAACTGCAACAGCAACACACAATGCAATGACAGTTGCAATTCTTGTTCCTACGAACAATTCAAATAACAAATGTACAACAAGTGTAACGATCCCCATAATGATCGAGGCAATTGCCGGTATGACAAATGTTTTCTTCTGCTCCTGAACATATCCGATTCGTTCTCTCAATGCATGTGCATTTAAAATACAGGTAGAAAGAGAAAAAACAATCTTGCTCAAAACAACTGCATAAATGCCCCATTTGAAAACAACCATCATAAGGAACAGGGAAATGATATGTATAACAAGAGAGATGGCGGCACTCTTTACCGGTACCATCATATTATCGAGTCCCTGAAGCACTGCATTCGTTACAGTAGAAAGATTGTAAAATACAACAGAGATTGCTCCCATCTGTAATAATACACCGCCAAGAGTATTATTCTCTGTAAAGAATAATAAATCCAGAAGTGGTTTTGCCAGTACGATAAATCCGGCTGCACATGGAATCGCAATAATCATATTAAAACGCGTAAAAATATCAATCTTTTCATGAACCTGTCTGCGGTTTCCGGTCTTTGCTGTAAGTACAATGCTTGGGATCAAGGAAGATCCAAAGGCACTGGAAATCGCAAGAGGCACATTCATCAGTGTATCGTATTTTCCGGTTACAATACCAAGAAGGGCGGCATATTCGCTTTCTTTATGCCCCTGAATAGACATAATTGTCCCAAACATAGCATTATCTACAACACCACAAAGATTGTAGACCGTTGCGCTTAAAATAACAGGTGCAATCGTTAATAGAAGCACTTTAAAAACTCTCTTATAACTTTCAGTTTTATTTCCACGATCACGCTCCATCTGACGGCGGAATTTCTTCCGGAAAGCTAAAAATAAGAAAAATAAAAATAATAACGCAGCAAGTGCTCCCATCACGGTACCTAGTGTACCGCCAGATGCTGCATAAGCCGCACCATAAGAATCATTATTTTTCTGGGCAGCAACTTCTTTACCAACCTTAAGGAGCATGTAAGCACCGACTACGCTGACAACTGCATTGACAATCTGTTCGATGATCTGGGAAACAGCTGTCGGAATCATGGATCCATTTCCCTGGAAAAATCCACGGAATACACCAAGGATTGCCACGATCAGAATGCACGGAGCCAGTACTCGCAAAGCTAACGTACTCATTTTCATTGCCATCAGATTCGATGCGATAAAATCAGCGCCAAAGAATATGATGGCACCGACGATACCGCCTGCTGCAATTGCAAATGTCATGGCACCCCGAAAGACGCGATATGCATTTTTATATTGTCCTGTTGCAAGTCTTGCAGAGACAAGCTTGGATACTGCAAGGGGCAGACTGTAAGAAGTCAGTGTAAGTGCAATCGCGTAAATCTGAAACGCGACTCCGTAGTAGCCCATACCTTTATCACCCAGTATATTTACGAGGGGAATTCGGTACACTGCTCCGATAATTTTAGTTATGACTCCGGCTATAGCCAGAATGGAACCCTGAACGAGAAAGTTCTTCCCGGTTTCACTTTTGTTTTCACTCATAATTTACTCCATGTTAACGTAATATATTTAGCTCATTTAAAATTTCACGCTGAAGAGTCTCCATTTCAATACGTTCCTCTTCTTCCATATGATCATAACCGGAAAGATGAAGGACCGAGTGTGCAATCAGGAATGCGTATTCACGTTTGACGGAATGACCGTATTCTTCAGCCTGTGCAATGACTTTTTCTTTGGAAATCACAATATCTCCAAGCAGAAGCTCACCTGTCTCCGGATCGAAGCAGTCTTCTTCGCTTTCAAAATGAGAGAAGTCTCCCGGAGTTTCATATTCCAGCATCGGGAAAGAAAGTACATCTGTTGCACGATCAATGTTACGGAAATCCCGGTTCATCTCATGAATCTCATCGTTCATAGTGAGTAAGAGATTGACCTGAACTTCATATGGACAATGAATATATTCCAATGCGCCATTTATGACTTCACGGGCAAGCGCCTGGCAATCAAAAGGGAGCTTTAATGCTCCTTCTTCTTCATAAAATAATGTCATGATTTTCTCCTTTTCTCTCGGCTGCGATTTCTTGATTTGTTCTGTGTCTTTGTCTCGTATTCTTCGTAAGCTTTTACAATTTTCTGGACAAGCGGATGGCGGACAACATCTTTGCTTGTAAGACGGCATACTCCAATGTCATTGATCTTGCCGACAACACGGACAGCTACATCAAGTCCGGAAGTCTGACCACTTGGCAAATCCTTTTGTGTCTCATCACCGGTAATTACAACTTTTGAGCCAAATCCGATTCTTGTTAAAAACATCTTCATCTGCGCCGGAGTTGTGTTCTGAGCCTCGTCCAGAATGATAAATGCATTGTCTAATGTACGTCCACGCATGTAAGCAAGCGGTGCGACTTCAATCAGTCCTTTTTCAGAATTTTTCAAAAAACTTTCTGCTCCCATAATCTGATAAAGAGCATCATAAAGCGGACGCAGATAAGGATCGATCTTGCTTTGCAGATCTCCCGGAAGAAATCCAAGCTTTTCTCCCGCCTCAATGGCAGGTCTTGTCAAAATGATTCTTCCAACTTCATTATTTTTAAATGCAGTGATTGCCATAGCCATGGCCAGGTATGTCTTTCCTGTTCCGGCAGGACCTAGTCCAAAGACAATCATTTTTTCCCGAATTTCATCTACATACTGTTTTTGCCCAAGTGTCTTTGGTTTTATTGGCTTCCCCTGTAAGGTGTGACAGATAATATCTTTATCAATTTCCAAGACATTATCTTCACTGTCTTCCATGACAAGTGCCAGCGTATAATTCACATTTTGTTCTGAAATCGTGTTACCTCGACGGGATAATTCAAGAAGCTGTGAGAGTACATTTCTTGCGCGTTCTACAGCATTGCTGTCCCCCATGATCTTGACAACACCATCTCTGGAAATCAGTGTCACATGAAGGGAGCGCTCAATCTTTTTTGCAAAAGCATCAAATTGCCCGAATACATTTGCTTCATGCTCAGCCGGGATTTCAAGAACAGTTTCCATAATTCCCATATATCTTATTCTCCTAATTGTTCAGTTTGTTCTTCCGGATCATTCGGAAGCTGCAGAATCTCAGATTGTCGGGACTGTCCGGTATTGCAGATGATGGTCAGTGTACCAGATATAGCTCCCTCTTTTGACCCTGTGTCTATTTTAACATCATTCTGAATAATTTCTACCCCCTTTTTATCTAAATCTTCACAATATCGTAAGAAATATCTGTTCAATTTGTCTTGAAGCTGTTGATCTGTATATTTTTTCATAACAGGTTTATAAGGGGTCAGACCTACAACGCCGATATATACCGGCAGATAAAAATGATCTAGAAGTTTCAGCCGTGACTCCATTGTGCTTTTTGAATAGTGTTCATACGGAGACCAGATGAAAAATGGTGACAGACGATATTTACCAATGCGAAAATACAGATAGAACAAACGGGGGAACTTTACACTTGTTTTTTTTACGTATTTTCTGGGCAAAGTATTCTCGTAATGAATCTGAGTCTGGATGAAAATATCAGCATCTGAATGACAGGACTCATATCCTGTGATCTCTTTTGCATCATTAAGAATAGGAATCTGACCGGAAACAAGAATATCACCGGGATTTACAGATGTTCCCTCCCGCACCATAGGAATACCTTTTCGAGTGATAATGCGTACAATAGTCCCTGTGCAATCTGAAACAAGGTCCGTCCCAGCATCAGAATTTGGATATATATCCTCTTTTATATCTGTTTTATTATCTGTTTTATTATCTATTTTAGCATCTTCGTTTTCTTTGATTTGAATGATCAGTCTGGTTCCCTCTATAGATGCAGATACCCAGATGATGTCGTCAAATCCTTTCCGAATATCTTTTACAATACGGTCGCAATCAATGTTTCCGCGCCGTATGCCGGTATTCACATGATTCTCCTTTAGAAATGTTCTTATGACTTCTTCGGTCTGTGTATGTGTGCCAAGGATTTCAATATCCCAGATATAACCAGACATTATCAATAGTAAAACGGTGGCAGTAAGTATGCCAGCAAAGAAAAGCTTGCGTCTTCGATGGTCAAACAGATAAAAAGGAAGTCCATATTTTTTTACAATCGTAATTTTTGTGGAAGTTTTATGAGAAATGTGACGCAGCTTTTTGAAATCTTTTACCCATAGATTCATTTCGTAAGAGCCATCGCTGGCTGATAAATCCCAGATTTTTATTTTTCGGTAATTGCATGCGTTAATAAAACGTTCCATACGATGACCGGTAATCCGGATTCTTACATATCCTCGAATATATTGATATATTTTTAAAAGCAATGAATGAATCCCCCACCTTATGTCTGATATTCAATATTCTGAATTTTCCCCGTAATTTTCATATCATCATTCGTATAAGAATCAACTTGAAGGTGCTTTCCGGTAATTCGTATCTGACCGATTTTTGTCTGAACTCTAACGAGTTGATCTGTATATTCAATCAGTCCCCGATAATTTTCAATTCGCATTTCAGAATGTCCCAGAATTTCAACATTAGGCATTCCAAGAACAACATCTTCTGGAAATTTGGATGCTTTGGCAGCTTTTCTTTTGCTATTTTCCAAATCTATACTCATAAAACTCCATTTTTCAATTTATGAAAATATCGTTTGTAATAATGTATGAATGAAGGTATGTCTTTCATTACTGAAGTAAAAAAGAAACACACAGCTTTAAAATATCATAAGCTATATGTTTCTTTTATCAAATTATAAATTGGTATTATTAAAATGCTCCAAGACGTTTTCTGGCATTCTCTACACGCTCAGCAGTCGGAGGATCAATTCCTTCTAATGGATACTCCATACCAAGTTCTTTCCATTTGTATGCACCAAGTGTATGATATGGTAGAACTTCTACGCGTTCTACATTATGAAGAGTCAGAATGAATTCATGCAGTCTGTCCAGATATTCATCTTTGTCGCTGCGCTTAGGAACAAGAACATGTCTGATCCAGACAGGCTTCTTCATATCAGACAGATAAGTTGCCAGATCTAAGATGTTTTTATTCGTATGCCCTGTCAGACGTATATGCTCCTTTTCATCAATGTGTTTGATGTCAAGCAAAATGAGATCGGTATATTGCATTAATTCATTAAATTTGCTAAAGAAAGGTTCTTCTCTTGTGAAAGGATTACCACTTGTATCTAGTGTTGTATGAATTCCATTTTCCTTTGCTTTTTTAAAAAGTTCAGTCAGAAAATCAATTTGAAGAAGCGGTTCACCACCACTGACAGTAATGCCACCTTCATTCCCCCAGTAAGAACGATATCTGAGGGCTTTTTTGATCAGGTCATCCGTAGAAGTCAGTGTACCTGTTTTCATATTCCATGTATCCGGGTTATGACAGAACTGACAACGCATGGGACATCCTGCAGTAAAAATGACAAAGCGAACTCCTGGTCCATCTACAGAACCAAAACTTTCTGTGGAATGAATGTATCCTTCCATAATAACAATCTCCTATCTATATATTTTTAAAATGTATTTTCAATAATGGTTTATTATTTTGAAAATTTACATAATTAATTATAAGACCCCGCGAAGAGCATTGTCAAACACGAGGTCTTATATGTGTGAAAATTACATTTCTTTATGGCATGTTCTGGAAATTACATCTAACTGCTGCTCGCGAGTCAGGTCGATGAATTTTACAGCGTATCCAGATACACGGATTGTAAAGTTTGCGTACTCTGGTTTCTCTGGATGCTCCATAGCATCGATCAGTTTCTCTGTACCAAATACATTGACATTCAGATGATGAGCTCCCTGATCAAAGTATCCATCTAATACGTGTGCAAGGTTCACACTTCTCTCTTCATCATTGTGTCCAAGTGCTCCTGGGCTGATTGTCTGTGTATTAGAAATTCCATCTAATGCAAGTTCATATGGAAGCTTAGCAACAGAGTTCAAGGAAGCAAGAAGTCCTGCTTTTTCTGCACCGTATGATGGGTTAGCTCCTGGAGATAATGGCTCTCCTGCTTTTCTTCCATCTGGAAGAGATCCTGTAGCCTTACCATATACAACGTTTGATGTAATTGTAAGGATAGATGTTGTCGGTGTAGAATCTCTGTAAGTATGGCATTTGCTCAGTTTGTGCATGAATTTCTTCAGAAGCCAAACTGCAATGTCATCTGCACGGTCATCATCATTACCATATCTTGGGAAATCTCCCTCGATTTCAAAGTCAACAGCAATTCCGTCCTCGTCACGGATTGGTTTAACCTTTGCGTATTTGATAGCGCTTAAGGAATCTACTACATGTGAGAATCCTGCGATACCTGTAGCAAATGAACGTTTTACATCTGTGTCGATGAGAGACATCTGTGCTGCCTCATAATAATATTTATCATGCATGTAGTGGATCATGTTCAGTGTGTCAACGTACAGTTTAGACAGCCACTCCATCATCTCGTCATATTTAGCAAGTACTTCATCGATATCAAGGTACTCAGATGTAATTGGCTGGTAGTTTGGTCCAACCTGTGCTTTTGTCTTCTCATCAACACCACCGTTGATTGCATACATTAAGCATTTTGCAAGGTTTGCACGAGCTCCGAAGAACTGCATCTCTTTACCAGTCTCTGTGGCAGATACGCAGCAGCAGATGCTGTAGTCATCACCCCATACCGGACGCATAACATCGTCATTTTCATACTGGATAGAACTTGTCTCAACAGAAATGCGAGCAGCAAATTTCTTGAAGTTCTCTGGCAGTCTTGAAGAATAAAGGACTGTTAAGTTCGGCTCTGGAGAAGGTCCCATGTTCTTTAATGTGTGAAGGAAACGATAATCGTTCTTTGTTACCATAGAACGTCCATCTTGTCCAAGTCCGGCTACTTCCAGAGTTGCCCATGTAGGATCTCCTGAGAACAGTTCATTGTAAGAAGGAATTCTTGCGAATTTAACCATACGGAACTTCATTACAAGGTGATCAATTAATTCCTGAGCTTCTTTCTCTGTAAGCTTACCGTTTTTAATATCACGATCAATATATATATCAAGGAAAGTAGACACACGTCCAACACTCATAGCAGCACCGTTCTGAGTCTTGATTGCTGCAAGATAACCAAAGTATAACCACTGTACAGCCTCTTTTGCATCTTTTGCAGGCTGTGAAATGTCATAACCATAAGCAGCAGCCATTTCTTTCATATCACGAAGTGCTCTCATCTGATCAGCAAGCTCTTCACGAAGACGGAAGTCTGTACCTTTCATGCCGTGTCTTGCGTAACGCTCAAAATCATACTGTTTTTTCTCAAGAAGAAAATCAATTCCGTACAGAGCTACACGACGATAATCACCAACGATACGTCCACGTCCGTAAGTATCCGGAAGTCCTGTAATGATTTTGTTATGACGAGCTTTTTTCATCTCTGGTGTGTAGATATCGAAAACTCCCTGGTTGTGTGTTTTATGATATTTAGTAAAGATTTCATGAAGTTTTGGGCTTGGCTCATATCCATAAGTTGTACAAGCCTGCTCTGCCATCTTAATTCCACCGTAAGGCATGAATGCTCTCTTCAGAGGCTTGTCTGTCTGAAGACCTACAACCTGCTCAAGGTCTTTCATACTCTCATCGATATACCCTGGGCCATATGCTGTCAGTCCGGATACAACTTCTGTTTCCATATCTAGAACGCCGCCTTTTGCACGTTCTTCTTTCTGAAGTTCCTGAAGTCTTCCCCACAATTTGTTGGTTGCCTCAGTTGGTCCCTCCAGGAAAGATTCATCTCCATCATATGGAGTGTAGTTATCCTGGATAAAACTTCTAACATCTACAGAATGTGTCCAGTTTCTTCCTTTAAATCCTGCCCACTGTTCGTACTGTGCCATATCTTTACGTCTCCTTTTCCTAAATATGTATTTCTTTTTACGGGCACAGTATAGCATCGGTTTTTTTCGATTGCAAGTATTTAAATGAGTACAATTAATCAAAAAGCGCTTGTACTTGATTTTGTGCAATTTCACCGAGAAATTGCATTTTAGAGAGTACAATTCATGTGTTTTGTATGTAATTTTATACAAAAAATATTTGTTAAACTATTGACAAATTCAAATAAAAGTAATACGGCTATCCTCAAAATATATGATATCATAATTTAGATTTTCCCCTGATATCTGCATATGTAAATGATAAAAATGCTGTTCAGATATAAGAAAAAGAAGCATGAAACACCTTAAATGGATTCTCATACTTCTTTTTTCTTACGACAAATACCTTTTTAATAGTATCATAAATTCAACTGATACAACTTTAAACTTGTATTCTTGCCGCCGCATCATCGCTAATTGCGATTCTTTTGTGTTTGTTCCCGATAATCAGACCACCATTGAACTTTTCAAAGACCCGGATTTCACTGCCCTCCTCAATCTGACAGTTACGGATGATATCCAGAACCTCCGGAAGGCCGAACATCCATTTGATGGTATATACTTTACCGGGTGCTGCTGTTGACAAAGCCTGCATACTCGCACCTTCTTTGCTTTTTTCTTATTGTAGAGCGAGAAATAAATGTTAGTCAACAGCAACAGTATGCATGGACTTATATTACATGAAGTCCTTTTAAGGAAATATCAAGAATCGGTGCAGAATGGGTCAGTGCTCCACTGGAAATATAATCCACACCAAGTCCGGTCAGTTTTTCAATATTTTCCTTTGTAACATTTCCGGAACATTCTGTCTCGGCATGTCCATCAATGATTAATAAAGCTTCTTTCATCTCGTCATAAGACATGTTGTCTAACATAATGATGTCTGCACCTGCTTCTACCGCTTCCTTTACCATGTCAAGATTTTCTACTTCCACCTCGATTTTCCGAACAAACGGTGCATAATCCTTTGCCATCTGTATTGCTTTTGTGACGCTTCCGGCTGCACCAATATGATTATCCTTCAAAAGGACGCCATCAGATAGATTATAGCGGTGATTATATCCGCCTCCGACGCGAACTGCATATTTTTCGAAAATACGCATATTCGGAGTTGTTTTTCTTGTATCCAAAAGTTTCGTTTTAGTTCCAGCAAGCAATTTTGCAACAGAATTCGTGTATGTGGCAATTCCACTCATGCGTTGCAGATAATTCAGTGCCACTCTTTCTCCAGATAACAGTACACGGATATCGCCTGTAACAACACCCAGAAGTTCCCCGCTTTTTACTGCGTCGCCATCTTTTTTATAAAATTCAATCTTTGTATTAGCATCCAGCAATTCGAATACTCGTTTAAATACTTCCAGTCCTGCAATAATACCGTCTTGCTTGCAGATAAGATTTACTTCTCCTTGAACAGCTTCTTTCATGACTGAATTTGTGGTTACATCTTCGCTGGATATATCTTCTCTTAAGGCTTCTTCGATGAGATGGTCAGCCTGTAGTTTCATTGTAATTGTATTCATGACTCTTTGAAAATCTCCTTTTTTATAGCATTTTATTACTGTTTTATGCGGTTGCCTTATTCATCTGTTTTTCAGACATGATTTTCCTGGCAGCTCTTTTAGCAAATACAAGACTCTCCAAAAGAGAATTGCTTGCAAGTCGGTTCTTTCCATGAACACCGTTGCAACTTGTCTCTCCTACTGCATATAAATTTGGCATAGATGTATGACTATCGGAGTCAACCCAGATTCCCCCCATAAAGTAATGCTGAGCCGGCACGACTGGAATCCACTCTTTTGTCGCATCATAACCTTCTTCCAGGCAATGCTGGTAGATATTCGGAAAATGACTTAGGATTATTTCCTTTGGAATCTTTTCTAATGACAGCCACACATGATCTGTCCCATCCTTCTTCATCTGTTCCTGAATGGCTTTTGTGACAACATCTCTTGGGAGCAGTTCATCTATAAATCGATTTCCGTTTTTATCATACAGAAGAGCGCCTTCACCACGCACAGATTCGGAAATCAAAAATCTGCGTCCCGGCTTTTTAGAATAAAGTGTTGTTGGATGGATCTGTACATAATCTAAATGTTCCAGTCTGATGCCATGCTTTTTTGCAATATCAATGGCATCTCCAGTTAAATGCGGAAAGTTTGTAGAATGCTTATAACGACCTCCGATACCGCCGCTTGCAAAAATAGTCTGATCAGCGTGGATATAAATCTTTTTATGATCAGATGTTTCAGCCTCAATCCCGGCACATGCCCCTTTGGAAATAAGGATGTCAGTCATCGTCGTATATTCCATAATCTGGATATTTTTACGTGTCTTTATCTGTGCAAGAAGCTTACTTGTGATTTCTTTACCAGTAATATCTTCATGAAACAGAATTCGAGGCCTGGAATGGGCGCCTTCTCTTGTGTACAGAAGTTTACCATCTTCCTTTGCAAAATCCACACCATACCCGATCAGATCATGAATTACATCCTGTGAACCGCGGATCATAATATCTACAGACTCTTTCCTGTTTTCATAATGACCAGCCCGCATTGTGTCTTCGAAATAACTGTCATAATCATCGTCATCATGTAACACACAGATTCCTCCTTGTGCGAGAAATGAATCGCTGCTTTCAAGATCTGATTTTGTAATCATAATAATGGATAAATCTTCGGACAGATTCAGGGCTGAAAAGCAGCCGCCTACGCCTGTGCCGACAATGACCACATCGGCTTGCAAATTATTTTCCTTACTATTACTTACATTTTTCATATTATCTGTTTGATTCATATTCAAATGCCTACTTTCCAAGCTCTAACATACGTTCCAGAGGTTTTTTTGAATTTTCACGAAGGCTGTCACTGACATGAACTTCGTTCTTGCCGGTCTTTAATACATGAAGCACTTTTTCCAAAGTATTCTTTTTCATGTTCGGACATACCGGAACAGTCTTCGGATAGTAAAAATGTTTATTCGGATTATTCTGAACGAGTTTATAGTGTACACCCTCTTCTGTACAGATGATAAATTCATTACATGGACTTTCCGTTGCATATTTAATAATTCCTGAAGTACTTCCTATATAATCGGATAATTTTAATACTTCTGTATTACATTCCGGGTGAGATAACACCAGTGCATCCGGGTGTTCTTCTTTTGCTTCGCGGACTTCATCAGCTTCCATACGCTCATGTGTCGGACAGAATCCTTCATTATAGATAAAATGTTTCTCTGGAACTTGATCTGCTACAAAATGAGCCAGATTCCGGTCCGGAATAAAGTAGATATTCTTATTCGGTAACGCTTTTACTATCTTGACAGCATTTGCTGACGTTACACATACATCGGAATATTCTTTTAAAGCTGCTGTAGAATTAATATAGCAGACCACTGCTACATCTTTATACTCTTCGCGGATTTTTTTAATGGATTCTACATCTGCCATATGTGCCATCGGGCAGTCAGCAGCCGGATCCGGCATCAGAACAGTTTTGTCCGGATTTAAGATCTTTGCGCTCTCGCCCATAAAAGAAACGCCGCAAAATACAATCGTACTCTCAGAAAGCTCTGTTGCGACACGGCTTAGATAGAAAGAATCTCCTATGTAATCTGCAATATCCTGAACTTCAGGTCTGACATAATAATGAGCCAGGATCACTGCATTTTTTTCTTGTTTTAGTTTTTGTATTTCTTCTACAATTGTCATATGTTTTTCCTCCCATATGATCTGAAATTTCATTGCAGACAATTATAGCACATGTTTTTACATGTGACAAGACAGTAAGTAATTATTGACAAACAAGAAATAAAGACTATACTAAAGCTGAACATAATATGCTATATATGTATAATTAAAATATCAAACATACATAATTTATATGGCTGCAAAAATATTTATACTAAGCTGACGATATGGTCAGTTCAGTGAAGAAAGAAGTGATTTATATGCAAGTGATCCACAAAAATCACATGGAAATTTTATGGCATGATTATGCAGAAGCAATTGATGATATCCCGATTACAAGTGCCGGAATTATTGAAAAATCTTCTGTGATTGGACGGACAGGTCTTATGCTTCTGTCATGTGGAACCGGAGCCTGGCGTGTCAGACAATCTATGAATACACTCGCAGAACAGTTGGGGTTGACTTGTACTGCAGACATCGGATTAATGTCTATTGAATACACCTGTTTCGATGGAGAGGAATGTTACTCTCAGTCCTTATGTCTTACAAATACAGGAGTAAACACATCAAAACTGAATCGTCTGGAACAGTTTATTAATAAATTTTCATCCGAAGGTGTATACATGACTGGTGAGGAATTACATTCTCATCTGGATCAGATTGAAAAAATACATGGTCTCTACTCTCCGACCGCACTTGGTTTTGCAGCCGCACTTGCCTGTGGCGCATTTACCTTTTTACTTGGAGGCGGACCGGTAGAAATGTTTTGTGCATTTGCAGGTGCCGGTATCGGGAATTTTGTCCGATGCAAACTGGGGAAGCATCATTTTACACTATTTTTATGTATCTTCGCTTCTGTAACATCAGCCTGTCTGGTCTATGCGGGATTATTTGAAGTGATGAAACTGATACTCGGGGTGTCAGAACAACATGAAGCAGGATATATTTGTTCTATGTTATTTATCATTCCAGGATTCCCATTCATTACCAGCGGTATTGACCTTGCAAAATTGGATATGAGATCAGGTCTGGAACGATTAACTTATGCAATCATTATTATCACTGTTGCAACAATGACTGCCTGGATTATGGCACTTGTCTTAAAATTGCAGCCGGTGGATTTTCTAACATTAAATTTGCAAGTCCCGGTACAAATTCTCTTCCGACTGGCAGCAAGCTTTTGTGGAGTTTTCGGATTCTCTGTTATGTTTAACAGTCCAAGAAAACTGGCAGCTACAGCCGGATGTATCGGAGCAGTTGCCAATACTCTTCGTCTGGAAATGGTGGACCTTGCAAATATGCCCCCAGCTGCTGCTGCATTTATCGGCGCGCTTGTCGCAGGAATTCTTGCTTCTATGATTAAAAATGTTGCGGGATTTCCAAGAATATCCGTAACGGTACCTTCTATAGTAATTATGGTACCTGGCCTTTATTTGTACCGTGCTATTTATAATCTGGGAATCATGTCCCTGCATACATCAGCAGAGTGGTTCGCTGCCGCATTTATGATCATACTTGCATTGCCGCTTGGATTGATTTTTGCAAGGATTTTGACAGATAAAACATTTCGTTATTGCACGTAAATTCAAAGATTCGACTCTCAATTATATAAGTTCACTTGTCACTTATATAATTGGGAGTCTTCTCAACTGAACTAAAAGAGGAACCGTTCATTTTCAAGTGAATAGTTCCTCTTTCTTATAGATTATATAACAAATTATTCTTTATATTGATAAACAATCTTCTTCGCTGTCTCAATATGTTTTTCCAGTCGTTCTGAAAAATGTGTAAATGGAAGAAAAACTCCAAGTTCATCAAAATGCTCGCCTTTTTCTTCAAGACATTCTTGTCCATAATAAACAATGGATTTTGGCAATTCTTCCTGCAATTGCATAACCAGATCCATAACGGCGACATAAGACTGAGCTTCAGTCTCTTTCATTTTGATAGTATCCGGCAGTTCATATACAAGCAAAACACCTAACTGCTCTCCCATTCGATAATCTTTTACTTCCATAGTCACTTCATCATAACAATGCCTTTTTCGATATCCTTCTGCCAGATACATTTTCACATCATCATTTTGTGCGTAGACTTTTTGGAATTTATGATACATTTTGTCAGGTACAGCTTTCTTGCAATCATTTAACAGATTGCCGAATCCATCCGTTAAAATATAAGGATTGGTATGTCCGTCAGCATTAAAACGAAACGGAACAAGGTATGCATTTCTAAGAAGATCGAACATGCTGTGCTGACAGATTGCCAGAAGGAAAGCGGTCAGATCTTTATTCTTATAAGCGTCAAATAAAGCTTTTGCAAATTTCTCCGGCGGCAATACTTCTCCTGAATATTCGCCGTCAGATTCTACTGATTCATAAAATGTTTCCATCAACCGTTCGCATGCCTGCGGATTTTCCAGAATTTTGTCAAATAAGTATTCTGCTTTTTCTTCTCTTGGAAATATGGTTGCCATTTTTATTCATCTCTTTTCTTATTGATTTTTTATCTGCTATATATTATAGTTGTCTTACGTTAAAATGTAAAAGATATATTTAGTATCATGGATATATCAATTTGGAATGAGAGGATTAGATATGATTACTTACGATTATTACCGCATATTTTATTTTGTAGCACGTTATAAGAGCTTTACAAAAGCAGCAAAAATGCTTGGCAACAATCAGCCCAATATTACACGCTGCATGAATATCCTGGAGCAAGAATTAAAATGCACTCTTTTCCTACGGTCTAACCGTGGTATTTCGTTAACACCAGAGGGGAAGAAATTATATGAGCATGTAGCAATTGCATATGAACAGTTACAGATTGGCGAAGAAGAAATCCGTCAGAATGGTGAACTGGAGAATGGATTAGTATCCATCGGTGCCAGCGAAAACGCGCTGAGACTGGTACTACTTTCAAGACTTGAAAAATTTCATGAACAATATCCGCATGTCAGACTTCGTATTTCGAATCATTCGACGCCACAGGCAATTCAGGCATTAACAAGTGATATTGTGGATTTTGCTGCGGTGACAACACCACTTGACATCAAAAGTCCACTGGAGAAAATACCTCTTGCCTCTTACCGCGAAATACTAATCGGAGGGAGAAAATACAAAAAGCTTGCAGAACATACCCAGAAGCTTGAAGATATTGCTTCTCTTCCATTTATTAGTCTTGATGAAAATAGCAGTACAAGAGAATTATATAACAGTTTTTTTCTGGAACAGGGACTTTCCTTTGCACCGGATATGGAGACCGCAACAACCGATCAGATGCTTCCTTTGATCACTCATAACCTTGGAATCGGTTTTTATCCTAAGAAAATGGCTGAACTAGCTTTGACCAAAGGTGATGTATATCAGATTCCGTTGGAAGAAAAACTGCCCCTTCGGAGAATTTATTTAGTCACGAATGGCAGCACTGCAAAGAGTACTGCCGTTCGTAAGATGATCAAGTTCATTCAAGAATATCATAAAATATAACAATTTATTTGTTAACGCATCTGCATTCCTGCTTTTAAGAGCCGGAACATTCGTCTAGCTGCACCAAGATATAATTCTTCAGCATGATTTAAAGCATCAGACAGAGGCATAATATTATTTACCGTTGTGATAATAGATTCAATTCCATAATCGAAGATATCTTCTGCACCGCTTCCCATACTTCCGACAATCGCTACAGCTGGTATATGGCGCTTTTTGCAGTGTACACCAACTCCCTGCATGACTTTGCCAAATACAGACTGCCAGTCTGTAGCACCTTCTCCGGTTACGACAATATCGACATCTTTCAGATGTTCATCGAAATCCACAAGATCAAGTACCGTCTCAATTCCAGATTTCAATGTTCCGTTTAAAAATACCATAAGAGCAGTCCCGAGACCACCAGCTGCTCCGGAACCCGGTATATTATCCATATCCAGATCAAATTGCTCTTTAATAATGTCCCGGTAATTACACATACCAGCTTCCAAATCATTTTGAATCTCAGGGGTTGCACCTTTCTGTCTGCCAAATGTATAAGTAGCTCCGTCTTTTCCGCAAAGCGGATTTGTGACATCACACATTACCGTGAATTTACATTCTTTTATCAATGGATTCAGTCCAGAAAGATCTATCTTTCTAATTTTCATCAAATCCTCGCCGCACCCCTTTAATTCCTGATTATTCTCATCTAAAAATTTTCCACCCAGGGCGCGTATACAGCCGATTCCACCATCGTTTGTAGCAGAGCCGCCGATGGCTATGGATATATCCCGGAATCCTCTTCTAAGAGCATCTGCAATCATTTCTCCAGTTCCATAAGATGTAGTATAGCGTGGATCTCTTTTCTCTTCTGGAACGAGAGGCAGTCCGGAAGCTGCAGCCATTTCCATTACTGCACGATTTTCATCCAGCATGCCATAATTACTTGTAATATCCTCCCAGAGAGGTCCATGAACTTGCACAGGTAAGTTTTTTCCATTTGTAGCCGCAAGTACTGCTGCTGTTGTACCTTCGCCACCGTCTGCAACGACAATGCTGTCACATTGACAGTCCGGAAATATCTCCCGGGCTGCTTTTGCCAGAAGTTCTGCTGTCTTTTGCGAAGATAAACTCCCTTTAAATGAATCTGAAGCAAATAAAAATTTCATAAGCTTCCTCCTGTAATTACCTCTTTATAAAATAAAAAGATTTTTATTTTTTTAATACAAGTGCTACAAATACAATTGGTTCTGTTCCGTGATTCTTAATTCCATGTCCGTCTCCATCTTTGCAAAATGTAACATCGCCGGTTTTGATCTCGTATTCTTTATCGTTGTCCATATAAGTCGCACTGCCGGAAAGTACATAATAAGTCTCAGTTTCTCCATGATGCTCATGATAACCAAGTTCACAGCCTGGCTCAATGGTTACCTGAGAAAATATACGGCAATGCTCTCCTCGTTCTTCTTCATTTAAAAGAGCCTCCATAAGCACATGACCTGCTCCGCCATTTACCTGTTCTTTTTTTGCAATCTTACGTTCGCCTGCTCTTGTCATTGTTCTAGAACCTCCTGAATTCAATTTTAATATTATAAGTATATCATAGCATATCTTGTGCAGAATAACTTAGTGAATCACAGAAAAATGAAAGAATAATTAAAAAGTGTTTGCTATTGTATTCCTGTCAAGTCGTGATATAATGTAAAAGACTTATAAGAGTTTAGAAAGGACAGAAAAATGAAATTTATATATCCAGCAGTATTTCATGAAGAAAAAGATGGAAAATACAAGGGCTATTTCCCTGATTTAGAATGTTGTTACGGAGAAGGTGACACGATAGATGATGCCATAGATGATGCCAATGAGGCCGCCAGAAACTGGCTGAGTCTGGAACTTACAGAAGAAGATCCATTCATCCCGTATGTATCTGACGAGGAAGATATTGACTTAAAAGAAGGGGAATTTATTCGTAACATTTCTGTAAATATCCGGTTTTACGAGGGCTGGGACGAATAATATCCAGCTATTTTTTACGGAAGATATTTTTTGACTGGAGACATTTATGAAAATTACTTTAATTACCGTTGGAAAAATAAAAGAAAAGTATTTAAAAGATGCTATTGCAGAATACAGTAAGAGACTCGGCCGTTATTGTAAGCTTGAGATTGTCGAAGTTGCTGACGAAAAGACGCCGGATCACGCAAGCGAGACTGTTGAAAATGCAATCCGGGATAAAGAAGGCGAACGCATTTTGAAATATGTCAAAGAAGATTCATATGTAATTACATTAGAAATTCGTGGCAAAATGCTGACCTCTGAAGAACTTTCCGAAAAAGTCGACACGCTTGGCGTTCAAGGCATCAGTCATATTATTTTTATTATAGGCGGCTCTATTGGTCTTGGCAAAGAAGTTTTAAAACGCTCAGACTATGCACTCAGCTTTTCAAAAATGACGTTTCCTCACCAATTAATGCGTGTGATCTTATTGGAACAGATATATCGCAGTTATCGAATTATAAATCATGAACCCTATCACAAGTAAATGAGATTTTTTACATTCTGTTATCAATCGTCATAACTAGTGTAAGTTTATAAATTAAAAGAATAAAGGAGAACATGTTACTTTATCGAACATGTTCTCCTTTTATTCATCTTTATGCTTTCTAGCCCAACGCTACATCTAATATCATCATTAATACAAACCCAAGCGAAAAACCTATTGTGCCGACATTGCTATGGGTTCCTTCAGATGATTCCGGAATTAACTCTTCCACTACAACATAAATCATAGCACCTGCTGCAAATGCAAGTAGATACGGCAATACAGGTGTAATTTTAGATGCAAGCAAAATTGTTATACCACCACCAATTGGTTCCACAATCCCAGAAAACATACCATATAAAAAAGCTTTTATCCGCCCTTTTTCACTTCTGACAGGCAGTGAAACAATAAAGCCTTCTGGTACATTTTGAATTGCTATGCCGATAGACAGTGCAAATGCTCCGGCAAGTGTCACTTTTGAATTATTCATAAGAAGTCCTGCAAATACTGCGCCACCAGATATTCCTTCCGGAATATTGTGAATTGTAACTGCCAAGATCAGCATCGTCGATTTCTTTAATGAAGCTTTAGGACCTTCTGATTCTTCACTCCCAAGATGCAGATGTGGAATGAGGCGGTCCAATGCAAGAAGAAATACAATGCCGACAAGAAAGCCAACAGCAGCCGGTAAAAATGCCAGTTGTCCCAGATGATCAGACATTTCCATAGCTGGAATTAAAAGTGACCATACAGAGGCCGCAACCATAACTCCCGCTGCAAAACCAAGTAAAGACTTTTGAATCACAGGTTTTAATTCATTTTTTATAAATAATACGCATAATGCCCCAAGAGTTGTTCCGATGAACGGTATCATTAGTCCCCAGAAAATTGTCATGTATCAAACACTCCTTTTTATTATCTATTAGTATTATATTCAGAATCTCGATATCCTAGAATAACCGTATTAAATTAATCTGCGGAGGTTAGGCGCAACTAATTCTAATATTATTTTATACAAAAGATTTAGAAGTGTCAATAAAAAAGTCAACTTCATAAATTAAGGGCACCCCTTTTATGAAAAAAGGGACACCCTTAATCAATGATGGAGACGTAGCATTTTAAAGTTTTACTACGTCCCCATTCAAGAATTTATTTGTTGCTTAATAATTCATGAATTCCTTTTGCTCCGGCTTTTCCGGCACCCATAGCAAGGATTACTGTTGCTGCTCCTGTTACAGCATCTCCGCCAGCGAATACACATGCTTTTGATGTCTGTCCATTTTCTTCTTCTGCAACAATACATTTTCTCTTGTTTGTCTCAAGACCTTTTGTTGTAGAAGCGATCAATGGGTTTGGAGATGTTCCAAGAGACATGATAACTGTATCAAGTTCAATCTCGTACTCTGATCCTGGAATTTCTTCCGGACGTCGTCTTCCTGATGCATCAGGCTCTCCAAGCTGCATCTTAACAACCTTCATTCCTTTTACCCAGTCATTCTCATCTGCAAGAATTTCTTTTGGATTTGTAAGAAGATCAAATATAACGCCCTCTTCTTTTGCATGATGTACTTCTTCAACTCTGGCTGGAAGTTCTTCCTCGCCACGACGGTAGATTACATGTACTTCTGCTCCAAGACGAAGTGCTGTTCTGGCAGCATCCATTGCTACGTTACCGCCACCGACAACTGCAACTTTCTTACCTGCTGCAATCGGTGTATCATAAGAATCATCGAAAGCTTTCATAAGGTTGCTTCTTGTCAGATACTCGTTTGCAGAGAATACTCCGTTTGATGCCTCTCCCGGAATTCCCATGAACATCGGAAGACCTGCTCCGGAACCGATGAATACAGCTTCAAAGTTTTCCTCTTCCATCAACTGATCGATTGTTGTTGATTTACCGATTACTACGTTTGGCTCAAAATGTACACCTAATTCTTTTACTTTTTCGATTTCTTTCTTTACGACTTTCTCTTTTGGAAGACGGAACTCTGGAATACCATATACAAGTACTCCGCCAAGCTCATGAAGTGCCTCAAATACTGTTACTTCATAACCAAGCTTTGCAAGGTCTCCGGCGCATGTAAGTCCGGACGGACCAGAACCGATAACTGCAACTTTATGTCCATTTGTCTTCTCAGGTTTTGCAGGTTTAATGTCATGCTCAAGAGCGTAATCAGCAACGAATCTTTCAAGTTTACCGATTGAAATCGGGTCACCTTTGATTCCACGGATACATTTGCTCTCGCACTGGGACTCCTGTGGACATACACGGCCACAGATAGCAGGAAGTGCTGAGGACTCTCCGATTACTTTATAAGCTTCCTCAATATTACCTTCTTTTACATGACTAATAAATCCTGGAATATTGATAGATACAGGACAGCCCTGAATACATCTTGCATTCTTACAGTTGATACAGCGCTGTGCCTCTTCCATTGCTTCTTCTTTGTTATATCCATAACATACTTCTTCGAAGTTTGTTGCTCTTACTTTTGGATCCTGTTCTCTTACAGGAACTCTCTCTAATACATTTGCCATTATTTGTCACCTCCGCAGTTTCCGCATCCACCATGATGAGTGTCACCTTCCTGTAATTTCAGCATTGCACGACCTTCTTCTGTCTTGTAAAGCTGCTGTCTCTTCATAGCGTTATCAAAATCAACGAGATGTCCGTCAAACTCTGGTCCGTCTACGCATGCGAATTTCACTTCGTCTCCAACGATCAGACGGCAGGCACCGCACATTCCTGTACCATCAACCATGATTGGGTTCATGCTGACAACTGTCGGGATCTCCAGTTTCTTTGTAAGGAGACAGACAAATTTCATCATGATCATTGGACCGATTGCAATACATACATCATATTTGTTTCCATTATTTACAAGTTCTTCGACCATTGTTGTAACCATTCCGGCATGTCCGTAGGAACCATCATCTGTACATGGGTAATAGTTACCAGATACAGCTTCCATAGCATCTTCAAGGATCAGCATATCTTTTGTCTTTGCTCCGACAATAACATCTGCTGCTACGCCGTGTTCATGTAACCATTTTACCTGTGGATATACAGGAGCAGCTCCAACTCCACCTGCTACGAATAAGATTTTTTTCTTTTTCAAGTCTTCTATGTCTTCTTCAACGAGCTCTGAAGCACAGCCAAGAGGTCCAGTGAAATCACGGAATGAATCCCCGGCCTTTAAGTCAGCCATCTTTACAGTAGATGCTCCGACTTCCTGGAATACGATTGTAATAGTACCTGCTTCTCTGTCATAGTCACAGATTGTAAGTGGGATACGTTCTCCCTTATCGTCCATCTTAACGATAACGAACTGTCCAGGCTGGCAGTGTCTTGCAACACGTGGTGCCTCAACATCCATAAGATAAATCTTGTCAGCTAATTTTTCAGCTTTTAATATCTTATACATCTTGCTTCCTCCTAATTCTAACCCCCATTGAAATACCGGGAATAATAATAATCATCTATATAATGATACAACATTGTTATGAAAATATCAAGTAACTTGCTGTGAATTTAATTTCTAAATAAATTCTGAAAACCGCACCAAAAACGGCAAATATTATTATAATACCTGCCGTTTCATCATTATTTTATTAAAATTATTTTTTTAACATTGTTGTTAATTAAAAATCAACTTCTGTTCCATAATAAATACATGTAAACAGTCTTTCCATTGTAGCTGGATCAATTGTTCTTGGATTAGAACCTGTACAGGCATCTCCAACAGCATTTTCAGAGATTGTAGCAATTTTTTCTTTAAATTCATCTTCTTTGATTCCGAAATCCTTTAATGTAGCCGGAATATTTAAGATAACATTGAATTCATTGATCTTCTCACAAAGACTGTTGATGAGTGCTTTTTCAGATGCTCCACCAAGTCCTACAAATCTTGCAATTTCAGCATATCTCTTAGCTGCTACAGGATCTTTTGCATTATATTTGATTACATATGGAAGATACATTGCATTTGCAAGACCATGTGTAATATGTCCTGTAGAGAATGCAGCTCCTGTTTTATGAGCCATAGAATGTACGATTCCAAGTAATGCATTAGAGAATGCCATTCCAGCCAGACACTGTGCATCGTGCATTTTTGCTCTTGCTTCCATATTGCATCTGTAGGATGCCGGAAGATAATCAAATACCATCTCGATTGCTTTGAGTGCAAGCGGA
The DNA here is from genome assembly GCF_020560945.1 of Dorea sp. 210702-DFI.3.125. Classification (NCBI taxonomy): domain Bacteria; kingdom Bacillati; phylum Bacillota; class Clostridia; order Lachnospirales; family Lachnospiraceae; genus Dorea; species Dorea sp. 210702-DFI.3.125. The sequence goes on along the minus strand of NZ_JAJCNF010000001.1, from coordinate 83,919 downwards.
TCTGTATATGGACAGTTCAATGTAGATACATATGCCTCAATCGCATGTGTCAAGGCATCCATACCTGTGTAAGCAACCTGCTTTACAGGAAGTTCAGCTACAAGAGCCGGGTCAACAATTGCAACATCTGGCGTGATGTTAAAATCTGCCAGAGGGTACTTGATTCCTTTTGCATAATCTGTGATAACAGAAAATGCTGTTACTTCAGTTGCAGTTCCGGAGGTTGAAGGAATTGCTGCAAATTTTGCTTTCTGTCTTAATTCCGGGAAACTGAATGGTGTAATCAGATCTTCAAATGTTATTTCCGGATACTCATAGAAAGCCCACATAGCTTTTGCTGCATCAATCGGTGATCCACCACCCATAGCTACGATCCAGTCAGGCTCGAATTCCTGCATAGCCTTTGCACCTTTCATTACAGTTTCAACAGACGGGTCTGGTTCTACACCTTCGAAAAGAGCAACTTCCATTCCAGCTTCTTTCAAGTAGTCTTCAACTTTTGCAAGGAATCCCTGGCGTTTCATTGCGCCGCCACCGACAACAACGATTGCCTTTTTACCTTTTAAGTTCTTCAGCTCTTCTAAAGCTCCTTCTCCATGATAAATGTCTCTTGGTAATGTAAATCTTGCCATGATTTTTCTCCTCCATAAAATAATTGCGTTAAATTTTTATCACAGTTGCATTATAGCATTGATAATAATTTAACGCAATATTTTTCTGGTAATTTTTTCTTTTTTTACATAATAAGATAACAATTATTGGTTATCATACATATAATTTCTAGTGGTAATACCACTCATACGCCCCTTTCCATTGACAAGTACGACTTTAAAAAGAGTTTCTCCCTTTGGCATGTCGATTGGCCCGGTATATTTTGTAGATGCTGTTGTCGGGTCTGTACCGTCTGTCGTGTAATATGCAGTATATCCCTCCGGTACTTTTACTTCAATCTGAACTGCTTCATCGTACTGTCCTGTTGACGGGGAGACCGCCGGTGCATCTTCTACAGGGAATTCTACCGTGTAAGTCTTCTTACCGATTGCACTCGGCACCCCTTTTTTGTTGACAGCAATTGCTTTTATGGTTGTCTCACCCTCGCTGATCTGTATGCCTTCACTAGTGTACTTCGTACTTGTCAGATCAGGATCTGTACCATCCGTTGTATAGTAGATTGTATCTTTATCTGCAGTCAGAAGTAATTTTTGGACATCATCATAAGTCGTAGAATCCTCCAGACTGAACTTTGGTTCATCTACAACATAATCGCTTAATTTCTCCAACATGGAATCATTGACAGAATCCAAAAGTTCTGGAATTTCCATGTTCTGATCTGATTTCAAATAAAAATCCATACATGCTTTATAAAGTTCAACATTACCAGATTGCTTGCTAACTGCTTCTTCAAATAATGTTGTACCTTCATCTGTCTTATCCTGTGACTGATAAACATCTGCAAGACCTGTGTAAGCATCTGCTTTTTTAGTATTTTTGGAAATTGCCTGTTTATAATAAGCTTCTGCAGTGGTATAATCTTTTGACTGCGCGGCTTTTTGTGCTTTTTTCATAATCCCGTTATAGGAATTCTGATATACAACATAGAATCCGGCACCTGCTAATACTACGATTGCAGCCATAATAAGCAGGACGATTCGTCTTTTTCTGCGCAAAGCTTTCTTTCTTGCTGCTTTTGCGCTCTGCCGTTTTCTTCTTTCCTTTTCAGTTAGCATCTGCCCCGTAGTATTCCCGGTCATTCTTCTTCCAGTCATAGCCGCTGTTGTTCGTGATGCACTTCTTCCTGTATTTCTGCCAGCAGATTGTCCTGTCCTGTTATTATTTCTGCGTTTTTGATTTATATATTGATCGAGCTCCGATTCCTGCTCATTGCCATCTAATTGGATCTGAGCCGTTAACATTTCTTCAAGTGGATTGTAATCTGGTACAATCTGTACCTCTCGCCCACATTTTTTACAATATAATTCCCCTTCTGGTATTTCTGCCTTACAATACCTGCATTTCATTGTCTATACTGACCTCCTCTGATTATTCAGTAGTATTTATATTTTGTATGTATTGTTCAAATTCTTCTGGTGTCATGAGGATTTTTCGCGGTTTTGTTCCCTCTTCGCCACCGACAATCCCCGCTTCACACAATTGATCCATAATACGTGCTGCACGGTTAAAGCCAATCTTGAATGCTCTCTGCAGCATCCCTATGGAAGCCTTGTCCTTATCAATGATAAGACGACCTGCGTCTATAAAATAGGCATCTCGCCCATTACTTTCATCGGCACCAGGTCCGTTTGAAGATACCATGCCAATATTGGATGTATTTACATGATTGACAACTTCTTCATCGTAATTGGCATTGCCATTTTTGTCAATTAAATAATCAACAACTTTCTGCACCTCTTTATCCGATACAAAAGCTCCCTGGACTCGTACCGGTTTCTGATAACCGGATGGATAAAAGAGCATATCTCCTTTTCCAAGTAATTTTTCAGCGCCATTCATATCAATGATGGTTCTGGAATCAACTCCAGAAGTTACAGAAAACGCGATTCTTGACGGCATGTTTGCTTTAATCAATCCTGTGATAACATTGACAGACGGACGCTGTGTTGCAATGACCAGATGAATTCCTGCTGCTCTTGCAAGCTGTGCCAGCCGGCAAATTGCTTCTTCAACTTCGCCAGGAGCAACCATCATAAGATCTGCAAGCTCGTCTACAATAATGACAATCTGCGACATCTTATGTCCTTTTGCTTCATCTGCATGATCCGGCATAGATTCAATCTTCGCATTATATCCTTTGATATCACGTACATTCAATGACGCAAATGCCTGATAACGCCTTGTCATCTCAGCTACTGCCCAGTTCAAAGCACCAGCTGCCTTTTTCGGGTCTGTCACCACGTCAATCATCAGATGTGGAATGCCTTTGTAAACACTTAATTCTACAACTTTAGGATCGATCATAATTAATTTGACTTCATCCGGAGTTGCTTTATAAAGGATGCTCATGATCAATGTATTAATACAGACAGACTTACCGGAACCTGTAGCACCTGCGATCAGCACATGTGGCATCTTTGCTATATCTGTAACGACAACCTTACCTCCGATATCTTTTCCAACTGCAAACGATATTTTAGAGGTACTGTCTTTAAATTCTTTGGACGCTAGAAGATTCCCAAGCATGACTGTAGAATTTTCCTTATTCGGAACTTCAATTCCTACAGCTGCTTTTCCCGGAATCGGTGCCTCGATTCGAATATCTGCGGCGGCCAGATTCAGCTTGATATCGTCTGCCAGTCCGACAATCTTACTTACTTTCACACCCATTTCCGGCTGAAGCTCATAACGCGTGACAGCAGGACCACAGCTTACATTTGTAACTGTTACATTTACTCCAAAATTCGCCAGAATCTCCTGAAGCTTCATAGCAGTTTCCCGAAGCTTTGCATCCGATTCCTGACGTCCTTCACTACCACGATTCAGAAGTGATACCGGTGGCATTTTATATGCTTTTGTTCTTACAGCCGCTGTTGTCTTCGCAGCTTCTGCTGCAACACGCGCAACTTCATCGGCAACCGGAGCTGCTCCCATCTTACTTTTACGCACAGAACTTCCCGAAGAAGAGTCTGTCGGATTCTTGTCTGCCTGTGTAAAATCAAAGGCTTCCTCCGTCACATCTGATTCTTCCGGAATATCTTCTATTGGAATATCAGGAGCCCTGTTGATCACAAAATCCGGTTGTTTTTTTGTTTTATCTTCTTCCGGTATCATTTCCGGATTACTCTTTATTTCCTTCATCTCCGGTGACTGGAACTTATCAGAAAGTCTGGTTGCCAGAGAAACTCCCGTTACGCGGTGATCCGATCGTTTTTCGTTAGGGTTTGTGTTTTTGGCAGCTTTTTGTTCCTGCTCACGCATCTTAGCACGCTTAGCTTTACGTTCTTCTGAAATTTTACGTCTTCTTTTGGCATCTTCTCTTGCGCGGCCATAGGCCTGATCACCTTTTGCTTTTACTCCCTTTAAAGCAGATTTACCAGTAATGATCACTCCACAGATAATCATACAGATTATTACAATTACATATGTACCTGCCACTCCGACTGCGGGTATAAGAAGGTTTGCAATAAAGCTTCCAAGTCTTCCGCCCATCTCATGGATCAGGTCTAAAAGTGTACAGGTAAGGATCATAAAAACCAGCACAAGCGCAGATTTTATATATGCGATTCTATTTTCTTTATTTGATATTAAAAATGATACGATTCCAAACAGTAAAAATGGGACAAGATAGGCAACGATCCCAAAGCCGTGCTTTAGAGCCCCGGATACATGATAGCCAATGTTTCCGCCAAATCCGAAATTACTGATCAATAGCAAAATACTGACTGCCAGAGTAACCCAGACAAAGATTTCCTCCCCTAAAAAACTTTGTTCGGTCTTTTTTTTCTTTGTCTGCTTTCTGCCAGTTTTCTTTTTTGACTTTGCAGCCATATTTTTTACTCCCCCTTATGCGCAAAACATATCACACTATAGTATACATGAATGATTATTTTTCGTCAATCATCTGGTGAAGTTTCCTTAATGCATGGCTCATTCCTCCAACTTCATCAATCAGACCTTCCCTGACCGCATCTTCTCCTTCCAGAAGTGTGCCGACATCTTTGACAAGTTCTGTCGGATTAAGCATCAGTTCTTCGATACGTTCTTCGTTCATATGGGAATGAGCTGCAAGAAACCCTGTAATGCGTTTTTGTGTCCGGATCATATTTTGGAGACTTTGCTGTACTCCAATAAACATGCCATTTGATCTGACCGGATGTATGATCATAGTTCCGCTCGGGACGATAAATGAGTAATCTGCCGCCACTGCCAGCGGTCCTCCGATAGAATGGCTGCCTCCAAGGACTAGAGAAACTGTCGGTTTACTAATAGAAGCGATCATCTCTGCAATAGATAGTCCTGCTTCCACATCCCCGCCCATTGTATTTAAAAGGATCAGAAGTCCATCAATCTCTTCGCTGTCTTCTACTTCAGCCAGCATCGGCAAAAGATGTTCGTATTTTGTCGCTTTTGTATTCCCGGATACCGCTTCATGACCTTCAATCTCTCCAATAATTGTCAGAAGACGTACATTATGTTTCCGGTTATTAGAGTCAAGTTTCATGCTGCCGGTTTCTTTCATTTCATTTCTTTTTTCCTCAGTTGTTTCTTTTTCCATAAAAAATACCTCCATACTTTTTTCTTAGTATGGAGGTATTTGAATACTTTTATACCTGTTCAAGTGCCTGACTTAAATCAGCAATAATATCATCAATATTTTCAATTCCAACACTGAAACGGATCAGATCCGGCTGTACTCCAGCTTCTTTTAACTCCTGATCATTCATCTGACGGTGTGTGTGACTTGCCGGATGGAGAACACAGCTTCTTGCATCGGCTACATGAGTCACGATTGCAATCATCTTCAGGCTGTCCATCATGCGGACTGCTTCCTCTCTTCCACCCTTCAGACCAAAAGTAATCACTCCACAAGTTCCGTTTGGCATATATTTCTTAGCAAGTGCATAATGTTTATCACCTTCTAGCATCGGACAACTTACCCACGCTACTTTTTCATGTGCCTGCAGATATTTTGCAGCTGCCAGAGCATTTTCACAATGACGCTCCACACGTAATGGAAGCGTTTCAAGTCCAAGATTCAGAATAAATGAATTCTGAGGTGATGGAATGGAACCTAAATCTCTCATTAACTGAGAAGTCGCCTTTGTAATATACGCAGCTTTTCCAAATTTCTCTGTGTATACGATTCCGTGATATGTCTCATCCGGAGTTGTAAGTCCCGGAAATTTATCTGCATGGGCAGCCCAGTCAAAGTTACCACTGTCAACGATAGCTCCTCCGACACATGTGGCATGTCCATCCATGTATTTTGTAGTAGAATGTGTTACGATATCTGCACCCCACTCGAACGGACGGCAGTTGACCGGTGTTGCAAATGTATTATCCACAATAAACGGTACGCCATGTGCATGAGCAGCCGCTGCAAATTTCTCGAGATCTAATACTACAAGAGCCGGATTGGCAATGGTTTCACCAAATACAGCTTTTGTATTCTCTTTGAATGCGGCATTTAACTCTTCTGTCGTACATTCCGGATCAACAAATGTTGCATCAATGCCCATCTTTTTGATTGTATGGGCATACAAGTTATAGGTACCGCCATATACTGCAGAAGCACATACAATATGATCTCCTTCTTCACAGATATTCATAATGGCATAGAAGTTCGCTGCCTGACCAGAAGATGTCAGCATTGCTGCAACTCCGCCTTCCAAATCGCAGATTTTTGCTGCCACTGCATCATTGGTTGGATTCTGCAGTCTTGTATAAAAATATCCGGATTCCTCCAATGCGAACAGACGACCCATCTGATCGCTGCTATTGTATTTAAATGTTGTACTCTGATAAATCGGAAGTACACGCGGCTCTCCATTGCCCGGCTCATAACCGGACTGGATACATTTTGTTTCAATCTTGTAATTACTCATAAGTTTATCCCCTTTTTATGTTTTACTCGTCCCAGTTATGATAAACATCCTGAACGTCATCATCATCATCAAGCATATCCAGAGTCTTCTGAATATTTGCGATGTCTTTCTCATCTGTCAGTTCGACATATGTCTGAGGGATCATTGTAACCTCTGCACCTGCCATTGGAATTCCAGCTTCTTCAAGAGCCTGACGTACAGCACTGAAATCTTCCGGTGTTGTAAAGATCTCGAAGCTGTCTTCTTCCTCTGAGAAGTCCTCTGCTCCGGCATCAAGTGCGGTCATCATGAGTTCATCAGAATCCCCGTCGAACTCTTCCTTATCTACAATGATCTGACCTTTTTTATCAAACATAAAGGATACACATCCAGGTGTTCCTACATTTCCCTTACCTTTTGTAAATGCATTCTTTACATTCGTAGCTGTACGGTTTCTGTTATCTGTCAGAGCCTCTACGATGATAGCAGTTCCGTTCGGACCATATCCTTCATATGTAATGTGCTCGTAGTTTGCTGCATTGGCATCCCCTTCAGCTTTTTTGATATTTCTGTCGATGGTATCATTCGGCATATTGTTAGCTTTTGCTTTTGCAATAACATCACGCAGACGGCTGTTGTTAGCCGGATCAGCGCTTCCACCTTCTTTTACGGCAACTGCAAGTTCTTTTCCGATTTTCGTAAAGATCTTACCCTTTGCTGCATCATTTTTCTCTTTCTTATGTTTAATATTGGCAAATTTTGAATGTCCTGACATTTCTATTCCTCTTTTCTATCTGTTTTCACACGTTCTTTATTCTATCACGCCATCAGAAGTTTTTCAATCTTTACTCTTTGAATTGTGTTATCATTTACTTCCAGAACGGTAAATCGGTAGTTCTTATATACTACAATGCACTCTTCGCCTTCATTCGGGATACGTTCCAGCTTGTCAATCATAAAGCCATTGAGTGTTCCATACTCTTCCGTGTCAAATGTAACATGCAAAAGGTCTCCCAGTTTTTCCAGCTCCAGCATACCGCTCGCGATATAGGAACTGGCAGAAAGTACAATGATCAATTCTTCTTCCACGTCATGCTCGTCCATAATATTTCCGACAATTTCTTCCAGTATATCTTCCAGTGTCACAAGACCGGAAGTCTGCCCATATTCATCCATAACAATTACGATGTGGTTTTTCTTTGCCTGCATCTCCTTAAAAAGGCGATCAATATTCTTAGACTCCGGTATAAAATCTACAGGTCTTATGTAAGAATGTAATTCTTTGACCGGAACATTTCTGTAATTGTTTTTCAAATAGCATGTCATGGCCTCACGCAAATGCATAAAACCGATGATCTCATCAATACTTCCTCTGTAAATCGGAAATCTTGAATAATTCGTCTCCAGCATAAAATGCAGTGCATCTTCCAGAGATTCCTCCTCATCTATCGCCACAATATTCTTCCTGTGAGTCATGATATCCCGGGCGTTCTTATCCATGTATCGGAACACATTACGGATCAGCTTATCCGCGGTCCCCTGTCTGGCCTCGTCCATAATTCTACTTTCTTTCACTCCTTTGATTATGTATGAAGCTCAAAACTGACTTTGATTGCTTCATCTACTTTGTACATCATTTCTTTATCCAGGTGACAAACCATGTCCTTTAAGCGCTGTTTGTCTATGGTTCGGATCTGTTCTAATAATACCACAGAATTCTTTACAATCTGATATTTTCTTGCATCTATCTCTACATGAGTCGGCAGCTTCGCCTTATTCATACGGGAAGTAATCGCCGCACATATGACAGTCGGGCTGTGACGGTTTCCTACGTCATTCTGAATAATCAGCACCGGACGAATCCCTCCCTGTTCTGAGCCGACCACCGGACTCAAATCTGCATAATAGATATCACCACGTCTTACCTGCACAATGTCCACACTCCGATTTTACTATGATACTACAAGTATTTCCAGCTTTTTCGGAAGTATTCTTATATTTTCATGCAAGAATAAAGCAAAATCCATTCACAGGCATCCCAGTCTGGGCTTTTACCCTTTCTTACTATTACACATCAAAATAATCGACCTGTTCTATGACCTGCCCATTCTGAATGTATTCTCTTGGAATTCTCTTTCCGAGATCACAGACAAATTCATAGTTAAATCTTCCAGACAGATCACTTAAAGTCTCCACCGGAAGAAATTCTTCACCATCTTTACCGACCAGTGTTACTTTATCACCAAATTTTACATCTGGAATATCTGTCACATCGACCATAAACTGGTCCATACAAACTCTTCCGCGGATTGGTGCTTTTTTGCCATGGATCAGTACATAACCTTTGTTAGAAAGACTTCTGGGATATCCATCTCCGTAGCCGACCGGAATGGTCGCAAGAGAAGTCTCTTTTTCTGTCACATAGGTTCCGCCATAGCTGACCGGAGTTCCTTCCGGAACTGTCTTTACATAAGAGACATGACTGATCAGTTCCATGGCCGGTCTTAACGGAACATTCTTTTTTTCTACCTCCTCGGAAGGATACAATCCATAAATGGATATTCCGGCACGTACCAGATCCATATTCGCTTTCTTAATATCAATGATACCGGCACTATTTGAGCAGTGGTAAATCGGAAATGAGACACCTCGCTTTTTAAGTTCATCACGCATATAGTTGTATTTTCCAATCTGAACATCTGTATATGCCTTGTCTGTTTCATCTGCTTTTGCAAAATGTGTGAACATTCCTTCTAATTTAAGTCCCGGCATTTTTGAAATTTCTTCAATTGCATCTACACTGTCTTCATGAATCTGGAAACCAAGTCTTGACATTCCGGTATCCAGCTTAATATGAATATATGCATCTTTTCCCATTTTGACCGCAAGATTCGAAACTCCTTTCGCCATTTCTACTGTGTAAGTGGTCATCCGGACTTCATTTTCAATCATTGCTTCCCACTGATCCGGGAAAATGCATCCAAGCACAAGAATTGGTTTTTTTATTTCATTTTTTCTCAAGACGACAGCTTCGTCCAGTGTTGCAACCGCGTAGCCCCAGATATAGTCTACCGGTTCCAGTAACCGGGCAATCTGGACTGCACCATGTCCGTATCCATCTGTTTTGATAACTGCGATCATCTGTACTCCATCTTTGATATTTGCTTTCATCATCTGGAAATTATAAAAAATTGCATCCAGATCCACTCGTTCACATACTCTGCTGTATTGTTTCATAATCTAGTTTTCCTCCTGTATCGTCATGGCTGTTCCTGCCTTTTGTGCAAGTTCCCTTGCGAGAAGACTGTATGCGCCTTGTTCCTTCTCTATAATCTCACCAGCTCTTCCGTGAATATAAACACCGAGAAGCGCTGCTTCCCATTCAGAAAGTCCCTGTGCGAGATACGATGCGATAATGCCTGCCAGCACATCCCCGGATCCGGCTTTTGCCATAGCCGCACAGCCGGATAGATTTACCGCTACCCGCTCTCTCGGCTTTGCAATGGTTGTTCTGGAATCCTTCAGTACACAGGTAACGTCATATTCTTTAACAAATGTACGAAGTGCTACAATACGATCTTTTTTTACTTCAGCAATCTTCAAACCGCTGATCCGTTCAAATTCTTTCATGTGCGGTGTAAAGATAAAATGTTCACAATCTGCACCACACAGATAATCCATATGTTCAGACAAAATATTAAGTCCGTCTGCATCTATGACACACGGTTTCTTTGTATATGCAATGGTTTCTTTTAAAATCTTCCTTGCAGTCTTCTTTGTTCCAAGTCCGGAACCTATAGCTACGACATCTGCCCAGTCGATCAAGCGATGTAGTTCATTGACATCATATTTTTCATAAGTTGTAATGATCGCTTCCGGGATCTGGCTCTGTAAGATCACGAGATTCTCTTTAGCAGTATAGATCTGCACCAGCCCGGTACCTGTCCTGTAAGCTGCAAGTGCGCCAAGATATGCAGCACCTGACATACCTTTGCTTCCGGTGATCATAAGAAGCTTTCCGTAAGTTCCTTTATTGGAGTCCGCATTTCGTTTCGGAAGAAGTGCTGCATAATCACTGCCCTCCAGTGTACAAACTGTTTCCTCATCTCTTTCCAGTGGAAGTGATACAATTCCGATATCCTCGGATACACAGATTCCTGCATAACTTCTTCCCGGATCAAGTACAAGACCAACTTTCGTCTCCTGAATTGTCACAGTATAGTCTGCACGCACTGCAGTTCCTAATACATTTCCTGTAGTTGCGCAAATTCCGGAAGGAATATCCACGGACATACGGACTGCATCAGACTGATTCACACACTCTATAATCTGTGCATATCTGCCTCCAACCTCCCGGCAAAGTCCAACTCCAAAAATTGCATCGATAATTAAAGTATACGGTTCACTTTCAAATGCTTCTTGCTCAAACCGCTCCTTAAACTGTGCTCCTGTATTTTTCAACTGTTCTATCTGATGGGCAGTCTCTGGTGTGCAGTGATCTCTGTTTCCGACCAGAACTGCTGTTACGTCACACCCTTCCCATGCAAACATTCTGGCAATCGCAAAGCCGTCCCCGCCATTATTTCCAGAACCACAGAGGACACATATTTTATTTAAATTAATTTTCCAGTCTTTAATGTGATCTACACATGCTCTGGCAGCCCGTTCCATAAGTTCCAGGGACGGGATTTTAAGTTCATTTATCGTAAATGAATCTGCCGTTTTCATCTGTTTAGCATCTGGCAAATATCTCATAGTTTTGATTCCTCCTGATAGAAAGAAACGTGCAAAGCCAGGATGCAATCTGAACAAACCTGTCTTTACACGTTATCTCCTTAATTATGTTCTTCCTTGTAGCGGCATATATTATATGACAGCCTCATCAGACTCTCGGATAAATGTACATTCTCAACAATCACACTTTCCGGAAGATTCAGATCTGTATGTGCAAAATTCCATATTCCGTGAACATTGTGATCTGCCAGAAATTTTGCGACTTTGATTGACTCATCCTTTGGAATCGTCAATGCTGCAATATCGATACTGTTCTCATCTACAAATTTCGGAAGCTCGTCCATCATCTGAATTGGAACACCACGAACTTCTTGCCCGTCAAGCTCCGGATTGATATCAAACAATCCTTTTAAGATAAATCCCCGCTTTTCAAATGATGCATAGTTCGCAAGTGCACGCCCCAAATTACCAGCACCAATAATAATAATATTATGATCCTGTTCCAATCCAAGAATTTTTCCGATTTCTGAGTACAGATATTTTACATTATAGCCATACCCCTGTTGCCCGAATCCGCCAAAATTATTAAGATCCTGACGAATCTGGGAAGCTGTTACTTTCATTCTTTTACTAAGCTCATTGGAAGAGATTCGTTCTACTCCCTGCTCGATCAGCTCCCCAAGGTATCTATAATATCTGGGTAATCTACGGATAACTGCCTGTGAAATTCCCCTGTTTTGCATGATCCGCACCTCCTTCCTTCAAAAATTTCTACTCATTATTATAGGCAATCGTTAGTATAATGTCAAACTTTTTAGTTGTTTTTTGTAGTATTTTCGTTATAATAGTATAAGATGATGCCAAAATTATGCGGTCGCAGCGCCGGACGCAGCCCTGCGGCATCTTTATTTCTCAAAATCACAGGATTTTATCAAGGAGGATAGGATGATACTTGCATGTCACAATATCAAAAAAGCCTTTGGAGAGGAAGTAATTGTCTCCGGCGGCTCCTTTCATATAGAAGACCACGAAAAAGCAGCTCTCGTAGGACCGAACGGTGCTGGAAAGACAACACTTCTTAAGATGATCGTTGGTGAGATTCAGGCGGACGGCGGCAATGTTGTTCTGACACGCGGCAAGACGATGGGATATCTGGCACAGCATCAGGATATGAATAATGACCATACGATCTATCAAGAGGTACGCACTGCAAAAGCCGATATTCTCGACATGGAGCGGCAGATTCGTGAGATTGAACAGGAAATGAAGCATTTAAGCGGAGAACGTCTGGAAGAACGTATGAATACATACCAGCGGCTCACAGCAGCATTCGAACGTGAAAATGGATACGCCTGCGAAAGTGAAATCACTGGTGTTTTAAAAGGACTGGGATTTACAGAAGAAGAATTCGCAAAACCGGTTGCAACTTTATCCGGAGGTCAGAAAACCCGTGTTTCTCTCGGAAAACTGCTCCTCACAAAGCCAGATATTCTGCTTTTGGACGAGCCAACCAACCATTTGGATTTAAATTCCATCTCATGGCTGGAAACTTATCTTCTGAATTATCCCGGTGCAGTACTGATTGTCTCTCATGACCGGTATTTCCTGAACCGGGTTGTAACAAAAGTCGTCGAGATTGAACTTGGCAAGCTTACCACTTTCATGGGCAATTATACAGATTACGCCCAAAAAAAAGAAATGCTCCGTGAAGCCAGAATGAAAGAGTATCTGAACCAGCAGCAGGAAATTAAGCATCAGGAAGCGGTCATTGAAAAGCTCCGCTCCTTCAACCGCGAAAAATCCATCAAGCGTGCAGAAAGCCGTGAAAAGATGCTGGATAAGATGACCCCGGTTGAAAAACCGATGGAACTACATACAGATATGCATTTAACACTGGAACCTTCCTGTGTCAGCGGTAATGATGTCTTAAGTGTCGAGCATTTAAGCAAAGCATTTCCACCACAGATTTTATTTGAAGATGTCAGCTTCGAAATCAAGCGTGGGGAACATGTCGCGATCATCGGAGATAATGGAACCGGAAAAACAACAATCCTTAAGATTTTAAATCAGGTACTCAAAGCTGATTCTGGAAGTTTCCGTCTCGGTTCTAATGTAAAGATTGGTTACTACGATCAGGAACACCACGTTCTACACATGGAAAAAACTATTTTCCAGGAGATTTCCGACGACTATCCTAATCTTAATAACACGCAGATCCGTAAAGTGCTGGCAGCATTTTTATTTACCGGAGATGATGTATTTAAACTTATTAGTGACTTAAGCGGTGGCGAACGTGGACGCGTGTCCCTTGCAAAGCTGATGCTTTCTGAAGCGAACTTCCTGATTCTCGATGAGCCGACCAACCATCTGGATATTACATCAAAAGAGATTCTGGAACATGCACTGAATAATTACACAGGAACGGTTCTTTATGTTTCACACGACCGTTACTTTATCAATCAGACTGCAACACGTATCATGGATCTTGTTAATCATACGTTTGTAAATTATATTGGAAATTATGATTATTATCTTGAGAAAAAAGAAGAACTGACAGCCGCATATTCCAATACGTCTCGCTTAGAAAATAATTCCTCTTCTGCAGCTGCTGACTTGGCCTCTGATTCAAAGTTAAGCTGGCAGGAACAAAAAGAAGCTCAGGCAAAAGAACGGAAACGCGCTAATGAATTCAAAAAGACAGAAGAACGGATCGGTGTTCTGGAAGATAGAAGTGCTGAAATTGATATTCTAATGGCGCAGGAGGAAGTTTATACGAATTCAGTAAAATGTCAGGAACTTGCAAAAGAACGTGCAGAAATTGACGCTGAACTTGAAACTTTATATGAAAAATGGGAAGAGCTGGCCGAATAAGCCAGCTCATTTTTCTACTCTTCAAAAACACGTTTGATACTATCATAATGCAGGAAGATTCCTTCGTCAGCCAGAGCCTTGATCTCATCAGCTGTTGCAATCTTATATCCTGCAGTCTCTTCTGTCTGAAGATGCAGGTCTTCTTCTTTAAAATCCTTTTCAAAACGATAGACATCTACAAAATAATTGTCGCCTTCTCCAGGATTTTCTCTGTGATAGGTAAACATATAACCGCCCACACAGCCATTTACATCCAATCCTGTTTCTTCCAGTACCTCACGACGTACCGCTTCCTCGGAGCTTTCACCTGCCTGTGCAGCGCCTCCGGAAACTTCCCACCAGCCTGGTGCCCATGCCTTTGTCAGAACGCGGCGGGTAATCAGATATTTTCCATCTGGACGGCGGATCACACCTAACACTGTCAAGTGATACTCATCCTCTTTCAGGCACCAGTCATTGCGCTTCATTTTTCGCCCGGTCAGCTGTTTGTTTTTATCATAAATATCCCAGTATTCCATGCATTTCAACTCTTTCTATACTAACTTTTCAGCAATCGCTTTAATAAAGTCTTCACTGTTTAACACTGTTGGATTCGGAAGTGTTGTGATAAGAGCCAGATCTTTTGTCATCTTTCCTTCCTCAATTGTATCAATCGTTGCCTTCTCTAATTTATCTGCAAAATCCATCAGCTCCTGATTTTGATCCAGTTCACCACGTTTACGAAGAGCTCCGCTCCATGCAAAGATTGTTGCAACAGAGTTAGTAGAAGTTTCTTCGCCTTTCAAATGCTTGTAATAATGACGCTGTACTGTACCGTGAGCAGCTTCATACTCGTAATATCCTTCCGGTGATACAAGCACGGATGTCATCATGGCAAGAGAACCAAATGCAGAAGAAATCATATCGCTCATAACATCTCCATCATAGTTCTTGCATGCCCAGATGTAGCCTCCTTCAGATTTCATAACACGCGCTACAGCATCATCGATCAATGTGTAGAAATATTCGATACCGGCTTCATCGAATTTCTCTTTATATTCTGCATCAAAGATTTCCTGGAAAATGTCTTTAAATGTGTGGTCATATTTCTTAGAAATTGTATCTTTTGTTGCGAACCAGAGATCCTGCTTTGTGTCTAATGCGTAATTGAAGCAGCTTCTGGCAAAGCTCTCGATAGAACCACAGAGGTTATGGATTCCCTGAGCAACCCCTGGTCCGTCATATTTGTGGACAAGTTCTTTGATCTGTGTTCCATCATCTCCTGTATACACAAGCTCTACCTTTCCAGGTCCAGGAACCTTGATTTCTGTATTTTTATATACATCACCATAAGCATGTCTTGCAATGGTAATTGGCTTTTTCCAATTTTTAACGCATGGCTCAATTCCTTTTACAACGATCGGTGCACGGAATACAGTTCCATCTAAAATTGCACGGATGGTACCATTCGGACTTTTCCACATTTCCTTCAGATTATACTCTGGCATACGCGCAGCATTCGGTGTAATTGTTGCACATTTTACTGCTACTTTGTACTTCTTTGTTGCTTCTGCGGAATCAAATGTAACCTGATCATTCGTCTCATTACGATGTTCAAGTCCAAGATCATAATAATCTGTATTTAGCTCAATAAATGGATTCAGAAGATGTTCTTTGATCATCTTCCAAAGAATTCTTGTCATCTCATCTCCGTCCATCTCTACAATTGGTGTTGTCATTTTAATTTTCGCCATGTCTTTGTCCTCCTGCCACTATATAAACTTTACTTATATGATTCTTACAATTTGAAACATTAATCTTCAATTTCGATATGAAGATTTTCCATTACATGCATGATGTGCAGATTTGCAAGTCTTTCCGCTTCATCAGCATCCCCTTTTTTGATTGCTTCCAAAATTGCCTTGTGCTCCTCGATGGACTTCTCAGCCCGGTTTTTTGCACCTACAGACAACATACGTGCCATCTTTACATATTTGTGAAAGTCCGATAACGTATGTTCCATAATCCGGCTGTTGGATGCTTCATATAAAACATGATGGAATTTACCGTCAAGATCTGACACCTGAACAACTTTGTCCTTATCCTTTTTCAAATGAAACTCAGATAAAAGAACAATTTCTTCCAGCTGCTCAATCTGTTCCGGAGTGATATGCTCTGTCGCCCATCTGGCGCACATACCTTCCAACATAGAACGAATCATGTAAATATCCTGAACATCTTTCGGCGTAATGCCTGTTACATAGGCTCCTTTGTTAGGAATAATCTTTACAAGTCCTTCCAGTTCCAGTTGCCTAAGTGCCTCACGAACCGGAGTCCTGCTAACTCCCATCTCCTCACCGATTGTAATCTCCCTGAGTTCATCACAATCCTTATAGACACCGGATAAAATATCCTCCCTCAATTTTTCAAATACCCTTCCTCTAAGAGAACGGTCCTGATACTCTTCCATAATTTTAACCTTCTTCGTGACCTTCTGGAATCTTTCTGACACTAAAAAGTCACCTTTCTTTTTATATAATGCACTTCGTGTATAATTGTATACAATCCAATCTCATATGTCAAGAGACAAAACAAAAATCCTTCAAAAATCCCATAGCAAAAAGAGAAAACCCGAAACTTTTTTTGAATCTTGCTCTTTCTGGTTTTCTCTTCTATGCTATTTTTATTCAAGAATGCCTCGGCATTCTTGCTGCAAGGTGCGCGTCATGCAATTGCATGACATACTTCTACTGCGCACCTCTGCAATCCTGCCGGAGGCTATATCAGCTGGGGGATTGACTCCCAGCTAATATAATTTTGCACCGATCTCTCTTGGCCGGAATCCTTTTTCTTCCAGAGCTTTCATAATCTGGTTCTTATGCTCTGTACCGTAAGCTTCCATTGTAATACGAAGCTCCACAGCAGCATTACGGTTGGTGCTAACGAACTGATTATGCTCCAGTTTAATAACATTTCCCTGGGCATCAGCAATCGTCTGAGCAACAAGCGCAAGCTGTCCCGGTTTATCCGGAAGTAATACAGATGCCGAAAAGATACGGTCTCTCTGAATCAGTCCATGCTGTACAATGGAAGACATTGTGATAACATCCATGTTGCCTCCACTTAAAATTGCAACCGCCTTCTTTCCTTTCAAATCTAACTGCTTGAGTGCTGCAACTGTCAGCAGTCCGGAATTCTCAACAATCATTTTATGATTTTCGACCATATCGAGGAAAGCTCCGACAAGCTCATCATCTTCTACAGTCAGCATCTGGTCGATGTTCTTCTTTGCATACTCGAAAATGCGGTCTCCGACACGTTTTACTGCAGTACCGTCTGCTATGGTATTTGCACTGTCCAATGTAACCGGCTCGCCAGAAGCAAGTGCCATTGTCATACTTGGCGCAGCAGCAGGCTCAACACCAATCACTTTAATCTTTGGATTCAACATTTTTGCAAGTGTAGATACACCTGTAATCAATCCGCCGCCGCCAACTGGCGCAAGAATATAATCGACGGTTGGAAGCTCCTGCACAATTTCCATTGCAATACTTCCCTGACCTGCTACGATGTCCAGGTCATCAAACGGATGTACAAATGTACTTCCGCGCTCCTGAGCCAGTTTTTCGGCATACGCACAGGAATCATCATAGACATCTCCGTAAAGGATCACCTCTGCGCCGTAGCTTTTTGTACGATTTACTTTGATCAATGGTGTTACTGTCGGCATAACGATTGTAGCCTTGCATCCGAATTTCTGTGCTGCGTATGCAACACCCTGTGCATGGTTTCCGGCTGATGCAGCCACCAGTCCTTTTGCTCTTGCCTCTTCAGACATTGTGCTGATCTTATAATATGCGCCACGCACTTTATAAGCTCCTGTATACTGCATATTTTCCGGCTTCAGATAAACCTTACCGCCCGTCTGCTGGCTTAAGTTTTCACTGTATACCAGTTTCGTCGGAAGAGTTACGTTTTTTACAATTTCGCTTGCCTCTTCAAATTTTTCTAATGTTAACATACTTCATTCTCTCCTTTTACATCAAACAATGCATTTACAAATGTATCAGAATTAAATTTCTGCAAATCATCAATCGTCTCGCCGACACCGATATATTTTACCGGAATACCAAGTTCCGCCTGGATTGCAACTGCAATACCACCTTTTGCAGTTCCATCCATTTTTGTCAGGATAACACCGGTAATATCAGCAACTTCATTAAATTCCTTTGCCTGAGCAAGTGCATTCTGACCTGTTGTGGCATCTAGCACTACCAGTGTCTCACGATATGCGTCCGGAAATTCACGGTCAATGATTTTATTCATTTTACGAAGCTCTTCCATCAGGTTCTTCTTATTGTGAAGCCGTCCGGCAGTATCAATCAAAAGTACATCGGCATGTCTTGCCTTGGCAGCTGCAACTGCGTCATAGACAACGGCTGCAGGATCAGAACCTTCCTGGCCTCCGATCAATTCTGCTTGTGCACGGTTCGCCCACTCTTTCAACTGATCTCCCGCTGCAGCACGAAATGTATCTGCGGCAGCCAGCACAACTTTTTTATTCTGACTGCGGAGTTTTCCAGCTAATTTACCAATCGTAGTTGTCTTTCCGACACCATTCACTCCAATGACCATGACCACCGAAGTTCTCTCTTCAAATTCATAAGCAGCTTCTCCGACGTCCATCTGCTCTTTGATGCTGTCAATCAGGATTTGTCTGCATTCAACAGGTTCTTTGATATGCTGGGTTTTTACCTTTTCTCTTAATTTGTCCAGAATATCATAAGTTGCCTGAACTCCGAGATCGCCCATGATGAGGACTTCCTCCAGTTCTTCATAAAAGTCCTCATCAATATGTGTAAATCCGTTAAAAATACTGTCCATGCCGGACACAATATTATCTCTTGTCTTTGTGAGACCATCGACAAGTCGTCTGAAAAAACCTTTCTTTTCTTCTGCCATACTTTTACTCCTTTCAAGGCCGGCTCCCTGCCAATATATTTCTTTGTTCTATCTTACCTGCGCTTTCTCTAATCGTCCAGTTCATCTTCCAGAAGACTGACGGACACAAGTGTCGAAATTCCTTTTTCCTGCATGGTGATTCCGTACAGACGGTCTGCCGCAGTCATTGTACCTCGTCTGTGCGTAATGACAATGAACTGTGTATTCTTTGTAAGCTTATGCAGATACTGTGCAAAACGGTCAACATTGCTATCGTCCAGTGCTGCCTCAATCTCGTCAAGCAGACAGAACGGGGACGGCTTGAGATTCTGAATTGCAAATAATAATGAGATTGCTGTCAGAGCCTTCTCTCCACCAGATAACTGCATCATATTCTGCAGTTTCTTTCCAGGTGGCTGAGCAATAATACGAATTCCTGCTTCCAGAACATCTTCATCGTCCATCAGTTCCAATGTACCTTTTCCGCCTCCGAACAATTGCTTGAATACGTGGTCGAATTCCTGACAAATGTGTGCGAACTGCTCTGTGAACTGCTTTCGCATCGCTTCGTCCAATTCTGCGATAATTTTTTCCAGTGTTGCTTCTGCTTCCACGAGATCATCATGCTGCGTCTTTAAGAACTCATATCGCTCCGATACATTTTTATAGTCCTCAATGGCATTGACATTAACATTTCCCAAAGCGCGTATTTCTCCTTTTAATTCCTGAATACGCTTTTTCATCTTCGCAACATCCGTTAAATTTTCATTCCTAAGCTCCATCGCACGATTATAAGTGAGTTCATACTCTTCCCACATATAATTGAACTGCTTCTCGGCAGCTTCTTCATAACTGTTCTTCTGGCTCTCCAGACGAAAGATTTCTTTATCCAGATCAGAAATCTGCCTGGAGAGATCTTCACGCTTCTGTAAGAAATCTTTATGGCGCTGGTTCAGATCTTCACGTGTCTTCTTCGCCTTTTCAATCTCATCCTGAATTTCCACAAATAATTCTCCGGAATTCTCAATCGTCTGGCGCAGTTCCTGAATCTGAGATTCTTTTTCCTCGATTTCTTTGCTCGTACCGCCTTTACTTGCTTCCAGCCCCTTCAACTCTTCGCGGAATTTTTGCATCTCTTCCTGAATACGTTCTGCATTTTCCATTACGAACAGAACCTTTTGTTCTGTAGCAGCACAGGATAAATGTGCATTTTCCGAAGCCTGCTGCTGTAATATTTCCTGATGTTTCAGATCATCTAACTTTGTCTGCCCTTCTTCAATCTGTTTATTCAGGTCACGTTCTAACTGTTCAGACGTATCCAGCTCTACATTGATGGACTGCTGATTATCCATGATATCACTGATCTCCTGATCCAGTTGCTGTGTCTCTTTCTGAATTTCCAGCGCAGTCTGATTCGCTGCTTCAATCTTGCTCTTTGCCTGATCGGCATTCATCTTCGCTGTATTTTGGCGGACATATGCTTTCTGTAGTAAATCTTTGATCTGTTCGATTTTATTATAGTAACCGGAACGATTGTTTTTCAGCTCCGCGATCTCCTGCTCTGTCTTTGCTACATCCGCACGGAGTTTTTGGACAGCCTGCTCCAGCTCTTCTATCTCACGGCGTCTACTTAAAAGGGTGCTGGAATTCTTGAATGCTCCACCAGTCATAGAACCGCCTGGATTGATCAGATCACCTTCCAGCGTTACAATTCGAATAGACTGCCTGTATTTTCTTGCAATGGCAAGTCCGTGATCAATATGATCGACAACCAGTGTTCTGCCAAGAAGAGAGCCTGCCAGTTCCAGGTACTTGTCTTCCACCATAACAAGAGTGTCTGCAAGACCGATAACTCCTGCTTCATTCAATGCCTGTGGCTGAGCGATTCCTCCATGGGAACGGATCTGCGTCAGTGGGAGAAATGTTGCACGACCGAATTTATTCTTTTTCAAAAATTCAATCATACGTTTTGCTGTCTGTTCGTTATCTGTAACAATATTCTGGATACTGCCGCCAAGAGCCGTCTCAATGGCTGTCTCATATTTTTTCTCTACTTTAATAATATCTGCAACAACACCTAACAGCCCTTTTTCATGACTGCGGTTATCCATAACACGCTTAATACTGTTACCGTATCCGTCATAGCGTTCAGTCATATTTCTAAGAGACTCCAGGCGTGAATGCTCTCTGTGGTAAGCGCTCTGACTTGCACGGATCTGCTCATTTTTTTCATTTAAAGACTTTTGAAGTTCCTGAATCTGTGATTCATAGTTCTTCTTCTCTTCTGCAAAGGAAATAATCTGATCTGATACTTCTTTTAACTCCGCATAAAATGTCTCATATTGTTCTTTCTGAAGACCGGCTTCACTTTGCGCACCAAAATATCTCTGGTTCAGTCCGGATTTCCGCACCTGGATCTGTTCCATCATAGTATCGAACTTCTGGATCTGAGCTTTTGTGGATGCACGGTTTCCGAGAATTTCCCGAATATCATTCTGGTTCTTTTCAATATCAGAACTAAGACTTGCAATACGGATCTGAAGCTTGTTCAGATTCTCTTTTTCAAGTGTTTCTGCTTTTCGGCCGGAATCTAATTCTGCCTGGAGTCTTGTCTGATCCGAAATCAGAGTACCAAGCTGTTCCTCACGCTCGGAAAGTTCCCGTTCAATGGACTGAGCACGATTCGCGTAATGCTCATCATTCATTCTGGCACTGTGGATCTGCTCCTTCAAAAGAGCAATCTGATTCTCCAACTGTTGTTTTAACATGCTTGTCTCAGTAAGCTTGCGATTATAAGTCTCAATAGACGCGTCCATCGTATCGACTTGTTCTTCAATACTTTCATATTCCTGCTTTGTATCTTCATACAAGCGGTTTGCTTCTTCCATCTGAGCCTTTGTCAGATTATCTTTTGCTTCCACATCCCGGATCTGCTCTTTCAGGCGGTCTGCTTCTAACAGAAACATATTGATATCATAAGTCTTCAGTTCTTCTTTTTTCTTCAGATATTCTCTTGCTTTCTCAGACTGCCGTTCCAATGGGCCGACCTGCTTCTCAAGCTCCGAAAGAATATCATTGACACGGATCAGATTCTGCTGTTCCTCTTCCAGCTTCTTCACAGACATACTCTTACGTCTTTTGAATTTTACAATACCGGCAGCCTCATCAAACAACTCTCGCCGCTCTTCCGGTTTACCACTTAAGATCTTGTCAATCTGTCCCTGTCCGATAATGGAGTATCCTTCTTTACCGATACCTGTATCATAAAATAATTCATTAATATCTTTCAGCCTGCATGCACTGCCATTGATCAGATATTCACTTTCACCAGAACGGTATAACTTTCTTGTTACCGTAACTTCTTCGAAATCAATCGCAAGTTTATGATCTGAATTATCCAATGTGATTGCTACAGACGCATAGCTTAACGGTTTACGGTTCTCTGTACCGGAAAAGATAACATCTTGCATTGTGCCGCCTCGAAGCTGCTTGACACGCTGTTCACCAAGTACCCACCGCACCGCATCGGCTACATTACTCTTACCACTTCCATTTGGTCCGACAATTCCTGTAATACCGTTGTGAAAATCGAATTTTATCTTGTTTGCAAAGGACTTAAACCCCTGCACTTCTATGCTTTTTAAATACATACAACACCTACTTTATATTCTTTTTGCGGAGCATCAGAATGGTCTTGTAGGCAGCTTCCTGTTCTGCGCTCTTTTTTGTACGTCCTTTTCCGATTCCATAGACCTGTTCTCCGATCTGAAGTTCGACCTGGAAAGTTTTATCGTGATCTGGGCCCTCTTCCCCAACCAGATGGTAAGAAAGTTCTTCTTTAAAATGTGCCTGCACAATTTCCTGCAGGATAGTCTTGCTATCATAAAAGAGCTTTTTATTCTCCAGGTCTTTTAAAATGAATCGGTTGATAAACTCTTTTGCATTAGCAAAACCACCATCTACATAGATTGCACCAATCAGTGCCTCCATAGCATCAGAAGTAACAGATTCTCTCTTCCTTCCTCCTGTTGCATCCTCTCCTTTTCCAAGAAGCAGATATTCTCCAAGTTCAATCTCCCGTGCACAAAATGCGAGTGCTGGTTCGCAGACCATGCTGGCGCGGGTCTTTGTTAATTCTCCTTCCGGAGTTGTCGGATGTTCAAAAAATAAAAATTCACTGGACACAAGTTCCAGTACTGCATCACCCAGGAATTCCAGGCGCTCATTACATTCATACTTCGGAAGATGCTCTTCATTCACATAGGAGCTGTGACTCATTGCCTTCTTAAGAAGCGCAAAATCCTGAAATGTATATCCGATTCTATGTTCTAATTCTTTTAAATTTCTCTTCATGCTCATTCTCCTATAGTCAGAAAGAGAGAAAGCCCTTTTTTCCGGACTTTCTCACTTATAATATCTTAGTTGTTTCCAGTTGCATTCTGGATCTGCTCAACAGCATCTCCTACCGTTACGATCTTCTCAGCATCTTCATCACTGATTTCAAGTTCAAACTCATCCTCTATAGCTGTAACAATCTGGAATACATCCAAGGAATCTGCGTCCAGATCATCCTTGAATGTAGAATCCATTGTAATTTTGTCCTCGTCAACATCACAGACCTCTGCAATAATTTTTTTCAGTTTTTCAAACTCCATAATTACGTCTCCTTTTGCTTGTTTGTTCATTCTATTATTCAGCGGCAGCTTCTTCCGCCTGAATACTTGCTTTGATTTTCTCACTGATATTCTGTTGTTTAAATGTGACACACTGAATGATTGTATTCGTCACTTCTTTTGCTTTCGCACTTCCATGGGTCTTAACTACAAGACCGTTCAGTCCCAGAAGCGGAGCTCCACCGTACTCTGTAGCATCGAATGTCTTCAAAGTCGTCTTAAGCGCCGGTTTTACAAGAAGCGCGCCAATCTTGCTTCGAAGAGTGGACATCATACCGCCTTTGATCTTATCGACAAGAACAGCCCCCAGTCCTTCATAAAGCTTTAAGATCACATTTCCCACAAATGCTTCACAGACAATTACATCTGCCTGGCCATGTGGAATCTCTCTCGCCTCCACACTTCCGATAAAATTAATTCCCGGAAGTTCTTTTAACTGTGGAAATGTATCTTTGACCAGTGCATTGCCCTTCTCTTCTTCCGCACCGATATTCACGATACCTACCTTCGGATCCTTTATACCAAGAACATTCTCCATATAGATGGACCCCATCTTGGCAAACTGAAGAAGATGTGCCGGTCTGGCGTCTACATTCGCACCACAGTCAATCAAAAGAGAAACTCCTTTTTCCGTTGGAATAAGCGGAGCTAATGGCGCACGGTCAACACCTTTGATTCTGCCAACAATCACCTGTCCGCCCACAAGAATCGCTCCTGAACTTCCAGCAGATACAAAAGCATCTGCTTTTCCCTCTTTTACAAGCTTCATCCCGACTACGATGGAAGAATCTTTCTTCCTGCGTATAGCATGTACCGGCGGCTCTGCTGTCTCGATCACTTCTGTCGCATTCACAATCTCGATCTGCTCTGGATTGTATGTCTTGCCTTCCAGACCTTTTCTTATGACGTCTTCAATACCGACCAGAATGACTTTTACATTCTTTTCCTTGGAAATGGCATCAATTGCGCCGTCAATCATTGCAGCCGGAGCATTATCTCCACCCATAGCATCCAGTACTACTGTTGTAATTTCTGACATGATATTTCCTCCTGTCTCTACTGGTAATATTCTACTAAACATCACCGGAAAAATCAACACGTATCTTTACAACATGACAATCAATGCAGCTGTGATCAATCCGATACTGATCAGCATCGAAATGGAATTAATTGTACTGGAAAGCTCATAATCTTCTCCCAGAGCATCTGTATAAGCTGGGCAGGCGCTGGCAATCGGGCTTAAAAATGCAAGAACAAGCGCTTGTCTGATCTGCAGCGGGAATGGCAGACAGAAAAAAGCAATCGCAGCAAATGATATGGTCACTGCATAACGCGTGAACAAAATCCGGATCACATGACTGATTCCATCTTTTTTAATATTCAGTTTGAATCCGACCCCAATCATCAGCATCGCCGTAAATGCATTGGCATTGGAGCCAATCTGTGTAACCGACAATACAAGTCTGGGAATCGGAATCCCTAGAATCAGAACAATCAACATCCCAAAATAAACAAGAAACGGAGTGGATCTACTCAATGCCCGCCCCATAGTCTTCAGCGAATTTTTTAACTGTGTTTTGGCAGCTGTCTCTGTTCCCGGCACCCTATGTATGGAGTTTTTGAATACTTCCGCAACTGCCTTTGCCCCACCGTTACAATAAAAAGCATTTCCCATATCAAATAGCGTGATGCCAAGAAGACTAAGCGGCTCTAAAAAGCTCTGTGCAAACGGCAGGCAGAAATTTCCGATATTATATCCTGACAAATTCAAAATATCAAATGGAATATTCTCTTTTTTCCCTGTTATTCTCGATGTAAAAAACGCAATAAACATCATAAGAATTCCAACAAAAAGACTAAGTCCTGTCACTGTTAAAAGCGAAATCTGAAAATCTACTTTTGAAAATGAATAGATAATTGCACAAGGCAACGTGATATTCAGCAAAATTTTTGCAAGTGTACGAAAATCCTGTTCATGAAAAAATCCGACTTTCTTCAGAAAAACTCCAAGTGCAATAATAAGCAGATATGCTGCTGCGCGGTATAAAATGTCGTTCATAATCTGTCCCTCTACTTCTATTTTACTCAGGTTTTACTATACCACAGAATTTCATTTTTTCAATCCTTAACTTCCAATCTTATATAGTTACCGTTCATAGTACCTGTGCTCAGTAACCTTATATCCACCCACAGTAATCCCAATCACGAATCTTGTTGTCATATAAAATGGCACAAAAAAAACAGCTTTAAGCTGCTACGAAGTTAAATCAATAAAATTTATACACATGGACTATACATAACCGTTGAAATTCGTTTGTTTAAATTGGGGTACAGAGTGGGGTACATTTTAGAAAATACCGCTTTATCACGGGGTTAAGGAATGCCTCAACCCCCTAGATTTACAGCGTTTCTTACTCATTAGTCCTGAGCAATGATTTCTTTTTTGTTGTAGCTTCCGCAAGCCTTGCAGACTCTATGAGGCATCATTAATTCGCCGCATTTGCTGCATTTTACCAGGTTCGGAGCACTCATCTTCCAATTAGCTCTTCTCTTATCTCTTCTAGCTTTTGAAGATTTGTTCTTTGGACAAATTGACATAGGTTACACCTCCTTAAAATTCTTAAAAACATCGCGGATAACTGACATTCTAGGGTCAAGACTCGTATCTTCACAGTTACAAGTTCCCTGATTCAGGTTTTGACCACATACGTTGCAAATCCCTTTACAGTCTTCGCTACACAGAATCTTCGTCGGCCACCCTATTAGAATCTCGCTGCCGACCAGTTGATCAACATCGAGTGTATATCCGTCAATATAATTTGCTTCGTCTAAATCCTCTGATTCCACTTCACTCTCATCTGTGACATTTCCCTTTGTGATGCGTAAAATATTCAGATCGAATACTGTCGCCACCGGTTCCAGACATCTGTCACACGGAATCTCTACAGTCAGCTTGCAAGTTCCTTCTATCTGAAGTTTTCCGTTCTCCATATAATTAATCTTTACATGAACATCAGAACTTTCAGTGACCGGATACTCACCAAGCCCGTTCCGAAATATTTTAAGTTCACATGGAACTGTCTCATCAACAGATCTGTGTGGTTCGGATAAGACATTGGATAGGTCAATCAACATATTAATCACCCCTATTCATACCTGTCTATTATATCATGGAAAAGCTGTTTGTCAACTACATTTTAGAAATTATTTTTTGATTATTCCAAATATTTTTATACGCATCTTCTTTTCGAACTAAACATCATACTTTGTTCTGTCCGGAAAATATTCTACATCTTGTAATTACTACAGACATACACCCTTCCGTATTCAGACGGAAGGGTGTAAATAATCAAATCAATAACTTTTTTACAATAGTTTTAGATTAAACTAATGCTACTGTCTCACGTGCGATTGCAAGCTCTTCGTTAGTAGGAATAACCATAACAAGAACTTTTGAATCTGGTGTAGAGATTGTAATCTCTTCTCCGTGAGTATCATTTGCTTTCTCATCTACTGTAATTCCAAGGTATCCAAGATATTTCAGAACAGCGCTTCTAACTGTACCTGAGTTCTCTCCGATTCCTGCTGTAAATGCAATTACATCAACACCATTCATAGCTGCTACATAGCTTCCCACATACTTAGCTACACGGTAAGCGAATACTTCAAGAGCTACTTTAGCCTGAGCATTTCCTTCGTTAGCTGCGTTCTCAAGGTCACGGAAGTCGCTTGAAAGGTTGTTGGAAAGTCCATATACACCTGACTTCTTGTTGAGCATTGTCATAAGCTCAGAAATATCAAGTCCCTCTTTCTTAGCTACGAACTCAAGGATAGCCGGATCAATATCTCCGGAACGTGTTCCCAT
Organism: Dorea sp. 210702-DFI.3.125; assembly: GCF_020560945.1. Classification (NCBI taxonomy): domain Bacteria; kingdom Bacillati; phylum Bacillota; class Clostridia; order Lachnospirales; family Lachnospiraceae; genus Dorea; species Dorea sp. 210702-DFI.3.125. The sequence goes on along the minus strand of NZ_JAJCNF010000001.1, from coordinate 56,317 downwards.
TACAAGTCCCTCAAGTGGTGTAAGACCCATAGATGTATCTACGGATTTTCCATTCTCTACTGCACAGATACTTGCACCGTTACCAAGGTGGCAGACAACTGTCTTAAGATCATCGTAAGATTTTCCTGCAAGCTCAGCAGCTCTCTTAGATACAAAGCTGTGGCTTGTACCATGGAAACCATATCTTCTTACTTTGTATTTGTCATAATACTCATATGGAAGACCATACATGTAAGCTTTCTCCGGCATTGTCTGATGGAATGCAGTATCGAATACAGCTACCATCGGTGTTCCAGGCATTAACTTCTGGCATGCATTGATACCGATTAAGTTTGCCGGGTTGTGAAGTGGTGCAAGATCATTACACTCTTCAATTGCAGCTTTTACCTCATCAGTAATTACAACAGAGCTTGCAAACTTCTCTCCACCATGTACGACACGATGTCCGACTGCCCCAATCTCATCCAGACTCTTAACAACACCTGTCTCGGCATCTGTTAATGCGTCGATAACAAACTGAATAGCCTCTGTATGTGTAGGCATAGCTTTGTCAGATTTAACCTTCTCACCGCCTGCTGGCTGGTATGTAAGGCTTCCATCAATTCCGATTCTCTCGCAAAGTCCTTTTGCAAGTACTTTCTCTGACTCAGAGTTGATGAGCTGGAACTTCAGTGAAGAACTTCCACAGTTGATTACTAATACATTCATTTCATTTACCTCTCTTTTAGATTAGAATTCTTAACTTATATAATAAGGACTTTCGTCCCTAATGTCTATCCCTAATTTGAAAAAATTTCAGCCATATGCATATTTTTTGTGCAAAATGCATATGGCTGATCATTAAAGATATGAAATTTATTTATCTTCTGCCATTGCCTGAACTGCTGTAATTGCGATTACACCCTCAATATCCTTAGCGCTGCAACCGCGGGAGAGATCATTGACAGGCGCTGCGATTCCCTGTGTAAGAGGACCGTAAGCTTCTGCTTTTGCAAGTCTCTGAACTAATTTGTATCCGATGTTTCCAGCATCAAGGTCTGGGAAGATCAGTACATTCGCTTTTCCCGCAACCGGGCTTCCCGGTGCTTTAGATGCTCCTACTGACGGAACAATTGCTGCATCAAGCTGGAATTCTCCGTCAATGAGAAGTCCTTCCGGAGCATTCTCTTTTGCAATCTTTGTAGCCTCTACAACTTTATCTACGTCAGCGTGTTTTGCGCTTCCCTTTGTTGAATGTGAAAGAAGTGCTACAACTGGCTCTTTTTCTGTCAGAAGTCTAAAGGAGTCTGCGGATGAAAGTGCGATTGCTGCAAGTTTCTCCGGATCCGGATTCTGCTCAAGTCCGGAATCACCAAACAGGAATGTTCCGTTGGCACCCATCTCACAATCCGGTACGACCATGATAAAGAATGCGCTTACGAGCTTTGTTCCCGGTTTTGTCTTCAGGATCTGAAGGCTTGGTCTTAATGTATCTGCCGTTGAGTGGCATGCTCCGGATACCATTCCGTCAGCATCTTTCATCTTAACCATCATAACACCATAGTAGAGATAATTAGTCAGAAGAAGTTCTCTTGCTTTTTCCTCTGTCATTCCCTTTTTCTCACGTAATTCTACAAGTTTTGCGATGTAGGCGTCTGTCTTCTCGCTCTTTGCAGGATCTACGATTGTTGCTCCGCTGATATCAAAAGAACCTTTGTTCTTTGCAATCTCTTCTTCGCTGCCGACAAGGATCAGGTTTGCTGTTCCTTCTTTCAGAACTGCTTCTGCTGCTTCATATGTTCTGATATCCTCTGTCTCCGGAAGTACAATTGTCTTTTTACTTGTTTTTGCTCTCGCTTTAATATCATCAATAAATCCCATGACTTAAAGACTCCTTTCGTTTGTATTCAGTTATTTCAACGTTCTCATTATAATACAAAGGATTGGCATGGACAAGTTGTATCTGCGTACTAAATTCAGTACATTGGGATTGTTTCTGATTAAATACAAAATGTTATTATAAGTGGAATACATGGCTGACGATCATAAAGTATACAGTTACTGTGCTGATATCTACAAGGGTAGAAATAAGCGGGGTCGCCATGATTGCGGGATCGAGTCCGATCTTGGAAGCAAGCATCGGAAGGGTACAGCCTACGACTTTTGCAATCAGGACGGTACAGATCATAGTTCCACCGATGGATAATGCAATGAGCGCATCTCCTTGTCCCATAACGATGATTCTGATTCCATTCACAACCGCCAGTATCACACTGACCACTGCTGCCACCCGGACTTCTTTAAATATAACTTTGAATAAATCCCGAAATTCTATTTCTCCTACAGACAATCCACGAATAACCAGCGTAGAACTCTGTGAACCGCAGTTTCCACCGGTTCCTGTCAGCATTGGAATAAAACCGGCAAGCTGTGGCATAACTACAAGTGCGCTTTCATAGCTGTTCATGATCATCTGTGTCACTGTCGCAGAAAGCATCAGAAATAACAGCCATGGAAGCCTGCTTTTTACATGTTCCACAACAGATGTTCCAAAATAAGTCTCTTCACTTGGAGACATACCGGCCATGATACTGATATCTTCTGTTGCCTCTTCCTGCATTACAAGCATGGCATCGTCAACAGTTACGATACCGACCATGCACATTTCATGATCCACGATTGGAAGGGCAATAAGACCATATTTATTGATCATCATAGCTACATCTTCCTGATCGTCTGTTGTATGCGCGTAAAGCACATTCGTATCCATAATCTCTTCGATTGTTCTAGATTCACCGGTTGTCAGAAGTTCTTTGACATCGACCCGTCCGATCAGTTTTCGTTTTTCCGTAACATAACAAGTGTAGATAGTCTCACGATTCAGACCAACCTGACGGATTTTTAAAATAGACTCTTCAACCGTCATCTCTTTGCGGAGTGCAATGTACTCCACATTCATAATACTTCCGGCACTGTCTTCCGGATATTGCAAAAGCTGATTGATCTGGGCTCTTGTCTCTTCATCGGTAACCATCAAAAGACGATCCACAACATTCGCAGGCATCTCTTCCAGGACATCGACCGTATCGTCCAGATACATCTCTTCCATGACCTCTTCCAACTCGGAATCGGTAAGTGCCCCGATCAGTACCTCACGCATGTCACTGTTCATATAAGTAAATGTCTCAGCAGCCTCTTCTTTTGCCAGGAGACGGAACACCATAACGAGCGGTTTCTGCTCAAAATCTTCCAGTGTCTCGGCAATATCGACGGGGTACATATTTCCCAGTTCTTCTTTTAATTCTTTGTACTGACCTGCATCAAGCATATCAAGAATCTGTTCTTTTGTCAGCATCTGTTCCTCTTCCATACATACCCTCCTGCCTGTTGTCATTCATTTGCAAGCAAAACATAGTTATAGTATAATAAATTTTATTAACAGTGACAAGGAGAAAGTGTATGAAAATTGTTGGAATTATTGCGGAATACAATCCATTTCACAAAGGGCACGAATTCCATATAGAAAAAGCGAAGAAAATCACAGGCGCTGATGCTGCAATTATTATTATGAGCGGCGACTATGTTCAGCGTGGAATTCCTTCCATCATGCCAAAGCATCTGCGTACCCAGATGGCACTTGCATGTGGTGCCGACGTAGTTTTAGAACTACCAGTCTGTTACGCAACCGGAAGTGCAGAATACTTTGCCACCGGTGCGGTCAGCCTCCTTGAAGCTCTCGGCTGTGTAGATTATCTGTGCTTTGGAAGTGAGTGCGGCGAAATAAAAATATTACAACAGATTGCCGATGTTCTTTGTAAAGAAACCGAGCTTTACAAAGTTCTCCTTCAGAAACATTTAAAAAATGGAAATGCATTTCCTGCCGCAAGAAAACTGGCTTTTATAGAATATTTAGGCAAAAACAAATCATTGTCCTGTATCCCCGAACAGATCAGCGCGATTCTGGATTCGCCAAATAACATCCTGGCTATTGAATATCTAAAAGCGCTTTCCTTTCTGAACAGTTCTATCGAGCCAGTAACAATTACACGCGAAGGAGCCGGATATCATGACCAGACACTCGGTGGCCTTTTCAGCTCTGCCTCTGCACTCCGGCAGGGATTACAGGATTGTGAACTTACAAAAAATGCGAATCACACTCCTGCTATTAATCATATACTTCGGGAACTGCCGCAAAACTGTCACAAGATTTTTAAAGAAAACTATCACAAATGCTTTCCTGTGTTTGCAGATGATTTTTCCTTGCTTTTAAAAGCAAAGCTTTTGACCGAAACAAAAGATACACTGACGCGATATCTGGATATTACACCGGAGATTGCAAACCGGATCATCACATTTAGAAATGATTTTTTAACTTTCAGCCAGTTCTGCGACCTGATAAAAACAAAAAATGTAACTTACTCCCGCATCAGCAGATGTCTGATCCACATTTTACTCGGCATCAGCAAATGTGATGTACCGGATCTGGCAGCAGATTCCAGGTGTGGATACGCCAGACTTCTTGGTTTCCGCCAAGAATCCTCATGGGTACTTACTTCTATCAAAAAAAATACCGGCATTCCTGTTATCTCGAAATTATCACAGCCTGCCGGTATAGATATCCATATGCTGGAGCAGAATATTTTTGCATCAGATCTGTACGAAAGTGTTGTGACAGACAAGTATCATACACCTTATAAAAATGAATATCAAAAACAGATTATTCGACTTAAGTCTTAAGTATAATATTCAAGAATGCCTCTGCAAGTCTACACTCCGTTTCGGTCGGCGCAAAACCATTGTCCACCGGACAATGTGCGCCCTGCCGGAGGCTATATCAGCTGGGGGATTGACTCCTAGCTGATATTAAAACCCACCACTTCGTCCACCGTGTGACCGGTCGGAAGAACTGACATGTGTTGTGCTTCCGCCTCCGCCACTGTGGCCGTGATCCTCATCATCTCTTGGAATCAGGCGTTTTGTCACAATACTATTGATATATCGATCCTCTTTTGTTGTTACTTTCATACTGCCTTGTTTCTTATACGCATTGGCAGCAACTTGATTTTTGACAGATTTTAATTTGCTTTTCTTCACCTGCGCCATTATGAATGCAACAACAAATCCTATGAGCAGATCCACAACACCCCAGAAGATCATAGTGAAAACATCTGGCTTATCATCATCGCTGTCTACATCATATGGATGCCCATCTCTCGCCTGGGTAAGAAGATCATCGCAAAGTGTGGCATATTTTGAAAATGCTTCCATATATTCACCATCACTTAAATAAGACAAGAACTCATCTTCCATATATTCCAGTCCATAATCCGTAAATGCAGTGATACCATAGCCGTATGTAGTAATTGCCCATTTCCGTTCGTCCATCCCAATCAGAAACAGAACACCGCTGTCTTCATCACCGTATCCATACCCATTATAGTCAAAGAAATCATCCGCATAATCCTGCGCACTTTTTCCATCTAATGAATTTTCCGTCACTACAACGACGTCACATTGCTGTTTTTCACTGATTTCGTCCAGTTCTGTGTTAAGCTCCTGCTCTTCACTGTCCGTCAGAAGATCTGCATCGTCTACCAGTCTGGGAAGTTGGCGATCCTGTGGGATTTCTTCAGCACATACCGGGATGTTCAAAATGCTAAGCCCGACTATCAATGTCAGTACACATAGCAGGGTGAAAATTTTTCTTATTATTTTATTTTCTCTCATATTCCCACCCTCCTATAAAAACATGACAACCATCATGATGATATAAAGGATCACACTGATAAGAATCCCTCTTGTTCCTACATATTTCCAGAATGCACCTTCGTCCGCCGGCAAATCTCCTACAATCTTTCCACTCTGTCCGTTCATGGCAAATGTGTACTTCTGTCCTTTCCACGTAGTATTCAGAAGCCATACCGGATACATGGCATAACTGGTCTTGGAATCCCGGATATTTACTGTACTGCTCTGCGTAGAAAGTGCATAATATCCGTTGACAGTCTCCCGAAAAGAATCTTCCGTACTCCGTCTGATTCTCTTTTTCGCCCGTTTCATGCATTCATCTTGGTCTACATCGTATCGGTCGGCTACATAACCTGCCAGGTACGCAGATTTAAATGGTACAGCATCTTTAAAGTCATAAGGCTCCAGTGATTCCATCAATGCATCATCCATTTTTACAGAACCGTCTTCCGGCACATGTTCAAAATAGATTGTGCCTCCCCGGCGGATTTTATAATATTTGTGCTCTGTATATTCGGTATCCCCGGACTTCCAGACACGGATTTTTTCTGCATCATAGGATATATCAGCTTCTGATTCGATATTGAATACCCAGAACGGAACATATAAACCTACAATCTCGTCTATATGATTCTCCTGTCTGAACACAGACGGGATAAATGCTTTTCCTGTCAGATGCTTATAATAAGCTTCTTTTGCAGCTTTTTTATCTAATTTGAATGGAATGACATAATCCGGTTTTAACGCTCCTTCAAACTGTCCTTTTAAAACAACACGATTTCCGCAGAACGGACAAGTTGTAGCGCCTGTATTTTTATCTGTCGTGATTTCACCGCCACAAGACTGACAGATATAGACAACCATATTATCAATCTCATCCTGATTCCAGTCATGTGCAGTATAGTTTTCGGACTTCTTCTGTTCTGTCTCGACATCTGATGCTGCATCTGCGGCAACTACCTGATCTGCCTTTGCGATCAACGATTCATATTCGTCCACGGAGATCTCTGTATCACAGTACGGGCACTTCATTTTCTGGCTTTTGCTGTCAAATTCCATGGCACCGCCACATGCCGGACATTTGTATTCTTTTATCTCTGACATTCATGTTTCTCCTTACAAAGTCTCATTTTATGCATTCCTGTGGGAGTTAACTTCTGTCGTCATCTGTAAACGGATCTCCGCACTCCGGACAGAATTTCGGAGGATTTGCAGGATCTTCCGGTTCCCAGCCACATTTATCGCAGCGATAGTGTAATTTCTGCGGTTTCGGTTTTCCACACTCCATGCAGAATTTTCCTTTGTTGAGCGTTCCACAGCTGCAAGTCCAGCTATCGTCATCCTGTGGTTTTGGCTTACCACACTCGATACAGAATCTGCCATTGTTGACCTGACCACAGGAACAAGTCCAAGACGCTATCTCTCCACCTGCTGCCGGGGCTGCTGCTTTGTTTTTCAGATTTTGGGGTTCACCCGCCTGTGGATCCTGTCCATTTGCCTGATTCTGCTCTTTTTGTACCTGCTGCTCTTGCTGCGCCTGTTTCTGAGCGGCTCCCTGGTCATAGAGTCCCTGGATATTCATGCCGCCGCTCGCCATATTCATTCCCATAAATCCCATCATAGCACCATTCGGATTGCTGGCCGCATTCTTCATTGCCTCTGCCTGTGCCATACCAAGTGTCGCTGCCATCATGCTTGGATCTGTATACATAGATGTATTTTGTGCCTGACGGATTGCCTCAGCATCTTCTTCTTTGAGTGTGACTGGATTAAATGCAACAGACACAATAGAAAGTCCACGGATCTCAGACCATTTTTTCGTCAAAATCTCGTTCATGGCGTCACCAATCTCGGTGGCATGTGCCGGAATCTGGCTTGGGCGTATCTCCATCTCTGCGATCTTAGCAAATGCCGGCTGCAGCGCATCTACGAACTCCGTCTTAAGCTGCGGCATGATCTCACTTTTTTCATAACATTCTGTCACATTTCCGCTAAGACTTGTGTAAAACAAAAGTGGATTTGTAATTTTAAAGGAATACACTCCGTTACAGCGGATCTCAATATCTTTGTCCAGATTGATGCGTTTATCTACTACACGGAACCAGACTGGATTAGCAGTACCAAACTTATTATCTGTGATTTCCTTTGTGTTGATATAGTAGACTCTCTGATCTTTTCCTGTATCACCGCCATAACTGAATCTCTTTCCGATCGTCAGAAATGTATTTTTGATACTGTCACTTAAATTTCCCGCAAAAATACTTGGTTCTGATGAAGTATCATATGTATACTCGCCCGGTTCCGCACAAACTTCCGCAATTTTCCCCTGATCAACGATCAGCATACACTGACCATCTGCCACTGCAATTCCAGAACCATTGGAAATGATGTTGTCGTTACCGTTTGTATTTGAGGAACGGCTCCCTGTGCGCTTTTTTCCTCTTACAAGCAGTGTATCGTTATCAAGAGAATCACAATAGAAGAATTCCTTCCACTGATCTGCCATGACCGTCCCTGTTGCGGCTTGAGCTGCTTTTATTAATCCCATAATATTCCTCCTATTTACACCCTGCAATCTGGCGTCTCGTCTCAGCCAGATTACAGTATATTTTGATCAATTAATACATATTTTGATTATAACATTTCAGTGACATTTTGTGTGATTTTCTTTTTATTGTCTGAAAAATCTATTTTATTTTCCCTGCAGCAAATTCAGTAATCTGCCATACACTTCTTCATTTTCAAGTATGACCAAAGCCAGACTTTCTTTTACCTGATTCAAGTAATGAAAAAGTTTTCGGACATCAGACATTTCTTTTCTTCCCTGCTTGTTTGATCTAAGATACCCTTCTTCGTCATAATAATACTGGTCATTAATCACCACTGCCAGATACTCTGCATGCTCTTGTCCGGTAGTATTATCATTTGCATCATAGGGCTCTTTGCGATATTGATACCCATGACTTTTGTAATTCTTTATCAATTTTTCCGCTTCTATTGAATCATTTGCATAGACGACTTCGATATGTGGGTAGCCTTTCTGACTTTTCCCAGTTGGCAGATGCATCATATTCTGAATAAAAGAAGATACCTCTGCATTGGCCCGGATTCGGTTTGTCAGGCGAAAAATCTGTATTTCCGGCAAATGTTCGATTCTGTGCGTACCTCTTCTGTCAATTTCTTTTGAGGATATCATATCTTCCACATCGCTGGAAAATATAACCGGCTGTTCTTTCACACATTCCAGCAATAATTCTAATTTTTCTGCCGAGAGCAAATGTGCTTCGTCCACAAGAATAGCGCTGTAATCTTCTAAGTTTATTGGATTTTTTATCTGATTATCCGACCAAAAGTCGATCCGTCGTAATCGTTCATGCAGAATCTCCCATTTTTTTCCGGCCTCACCACAGTGAATCATGCACACTTTATGCTTCTGTGATAACTTCATGGCAATATCATAAAGTAACAGAGTTTTTCCTGTTCCCGGAAGTCCACTGAAACTATAATACCCAGTATGTTCTGTTCGAATTCTTTTTAGAATCTGACGCTTAATGTCTCTTTGCTGGGAAGTCAGGAAATATTCCTTTCGCAAAAATTTCAAAGGTTCTGTCAGAGGCGAAATCAGATACATTTCTGCCTGAAATAAATCTTCAATCTCTCCACCATAATCTGAACTTTTATTTTTCAAGAGTCCGCACAACTGCTGCCAGTCGGCCTCCACAATATGATCGTGGTTCGTCAGCCTTACAAGCCGGTTCTGACTGCTGATGTAAGTGTAAGAATAAATCGGGCGTCCCAGCACAGACAGATAATAACGGTTCTGAATCAACTGCTTCCGGATCGTCTCATCGGATACTGCGCCACTTTTCAGTTCAATATTCACAATCTGCTCGTCCTTGATCTGAAGCAGATCAAATTCCTTTCCAAGTCTCGGAATCTGGAAGGAATAAAAAAAACGAAGGGCGTATACTTCATCCATATGCGCTTCCAGTTCACGGACAAGAGATCTCATACTCTCCAGTTCCCATGTACGCATTTTCAGAAAATACTCCCTTCCTGATAGTTGCCGTTCCAGTTTTTGTAACTGTCCTATGTTCTGATTTCTTGTCACTGCATAAATAGAAATTGATTTCATTTCCTATCTCCTACATTTAAAATAGAATCTTTTCTTCAGTATAGTTGAATTTCTATTTTACAGCAAGCATTTTTGCCATTAGCACTGCCGCAATCGGCATCACCATTACACAGGCAATTGCACCGAAAATCATAGAAGCAAAATTTTGAAACAATATTTTTGAATTTAGCAAAAGTTCCAACGAATAATTTTGCATTTTCAAATAGGTAAATAACAATAGTGATTCTCCAAGATATGCAAACAGCAATGTATTTACCGTTGTTCCAATCACTTCTCTTCCGATTTTCATTCCACTTTCTACAAGCTCTGTAAATTTCATCTCGGATTTATGATTTTTCACCTCATATACAGAAGTCGTAACTGTCAGAGCCATGTCGAGAATTGCCCCCAGTGTACTGAGCAAAATAACTGAAACCATCACATTTCGCATACTGATATTCAAATCCATATTGTAATATAAAATGTCATCTCCAACAGATTGGATTTCATTCAATCCACCAGCCTCAGTACTCCATATTACAACATAAATGACAAAAAATAAAACCAGCATTGTAATAGCCACAGAAATAAATGCGCTCCAGGTCTTTACATTCGTTCCATTTTGATAAAATAATGTAATGCAGGATATCACGATTCCCGCTCCAACCGTAACAAATAGAACCGGTACTCCTGCTGCCATAAGCCAGATTGCAAAGCTAAGCAGAAGTAAATTCCCGACCAGGGCAATTAAAGATACAACTCCTCTGTCTCCTCCGACAATCACAATCAAGCTAATCAAAATCAACCCAAGTATTATCAGCATATCTTTTTCACCTTCTTTGCAGACATTTTCATCATAACAGATGTTATAATAATCGATACCGGTATTGCCAATACAATACCAATACTCTCAACAAAAAATCGACATAATTCACACGGAATATGAAGTTTAATAATTGTAACGAACCGCACACTGTTATTCATCCGAATCAGACACATTGGAATAAGTCCACAGCCAAATACAAATAACAGTACATTAATCATCGTCCCCATAATATCATATCCAATTTCTCTTCCTGATTTAAACAATTCAAAAAATGTTACATCTGGTTTTTTCCGGACAATTTCACTCAAAGCGACAGAAATTGCAACGGATACATCCATAATAGCTCCCAACCCGGACAATAATATTTCTGCATGAAACATTTCATCTGGATTATCAATGCTTCCAAGATATTCCATTGTGGAGTAATCCAGTTCTTCCATATGTCTCATTACCAGATCAAAAATCCCCATAATCATTGCGAGCACACACAATGTGGACAACAATGCTGCCCATGTTTTTCTATTAATTCCATTTAGCCCAATCAAAGTAGCTGCTGCAAAAAGTATTACCAATTTGTTACAAAGCGATAACACATTCGAACTGTCTCCACATTTCCAGAATCCCACGAAAAATATAATTAGATTTATTATGACTGTCCCGACAGTCAATGCTCCATGTCTTCCGGTTACAATAAGAAGAAGCAGAATTAAAAATCCAAGCAGTACGACAATCTCAGTATCCCTTTTTACACCTCGTATTCCCGATCCAACATCATCTTTGGAACCATTCAGGAAAACTTTTTCCCCTTTATGGTATCCTTGCTTCAACATACCTGTATAAGTATATTCATGAGAAAACGAAACTTTTTTCCCTTTATTTTTCCCGTTTAGAACGACTCCTTGAATGTTCTGCTCGTATTTTTTCTCCTTCGTTCCACGAGTGCTTTTCCCTTCTCCGGTCATCCGCGTCTCAACCTTCGTAAGTTTCGCAATTGGCGTCTGATATAGCCAGGCATCATTCATAACAAATACAACTGCCAGAAAGTAGACCAGACCCAAAATACAATATACTTTTCTTTTTTTACTTTTCATTACATATTCGATTATTCTTTGACTTAAATTTTTCATTTTCTTACTTCTTTTCATTTATTCTATTACCTTCATATTTTGAGCGTTTTCAGATATACTTTCTGTTCTGGAGTAATCCGATAACTTTCAATAGCTTTTTGAATGGACTTATTGTGTGTCCACACATCAAGTTTGCGTTCTTCAATAAATGGGAGTATCTGATCATACTGCTTTGCGAGCGCGGTTGCAAAATACCATGCCCTCATCATATTCACATAATATTCGTCTGACTGAACCAAAGCTACTTTCCTGGGATATTCTATCCGGAATTCGTCTCCCAGATAATAACGCATCAGCATACCGATACCAAATCGGATTGTATAAGTGCGGTCTGATTTCATCCAGTGGCAGACCTCTTCTATAAATGTATCCAGATGATTTTTCATTACTTTGACTGCCAGCATATCACAGGTTGCCCAGTTATCGATGTATGGTAAAAATCGTTCCAGCTCTGCCAGACATCTGTCATAATCCTTAATCTGTTCAATCAAAAGCCCGTGCAGATTATTTTCATCATAATACTGATGTGGAAGAATTTTCAAGAATTCTTTTGCTTCTTCTGTTTTTCCATATCCTTTTGCAAATTTGCGAAGCACAGGCATTCGCACACCAATAACCGTTTCTTTCTCTATTGTCGGCAAGAGTTTTGCCTGAAAATCCCGATATTGTAAATCCTGTAATTCAAACAACTGTTTTTGTACACGCTCTGTTACTTTAACCTGATTCATAACTACCCTTCCTTCGTTAATTCATTTTGAGATTTCGTCCCAGATATGTTAGACTATATAACAACTGGAAAAATATGTTTTGGGAACTATTATGAAAGAAAAAATATTTAACATCATTCAAATTGGAGACATCTGACTTAAAAAATACAGACATTAAAGAAATTGCGGAAGTATTTGTAGACAAGCGCTACGCCGGAAAGACTGTCGGAGAAATGGAAGAAACACAGCAGATCACCATATTTCTTGTACTACGAGATGATCTTTCTGTGCTTCCACAAAAAAATACCATTTTAAAGTTAAACGATATTATCATTATCCGTGAACCTGATCTATAACACTTACAGTTCTTTATAGTGCACAATAATATCTTCGTACACGCCATCTTTGTTCAGGAATCCACCCGGAATTGTCCCAAGCTGTGTAAATCCAAGCTTCTGATAAAGCTTCAGTGCAGTTGTATTACTTTTTACAACTGCATTGAACTGCAGCACACGGAAACCGATTTCTTTTGCTTTTTCCAGGCAGTCCGTCACGATTGCCTTACCAACGCCTTGCCCTCTTACCGTACTTTTTACTGCATAGCTGGCATTACAGATGTGTCCGCATCTGCCAATATTATTCGGGTGAAGAATATAAAGTCCCACGATCTCATCATTTTCATTGACCGCAATACCTGTATAAGACTGCTCTTTAAAAAATGCTTCTCCGTCTTCCACTCCCAAATCCTCAAGCTGTGGAAATGCTTTTCCCTGATCTACAACTTCATTCCAGATTGCAATTGCATCTTTCGTATCTTCACTTCGAAATTCTCTTACAGTAATCTCCATAGTTTTCCTCCCTGTATGAGTCCACACATTAAAATTGTAATTTCATTTATTACAATTTAATTTTACGACTGCAGGCAATTGCCCTTGCCCCTGGTCCAATATGACATGATACGCTCAGTGACAGCGGATTCATCACCACATCATATCCCGGGAATCTTGCCTCTATCTCTGCTTTCCATTCCTGTGCTTCTTCAGCAGAACATGTATAGGCAGCCTCGAGATGTACTTCTTCTCCGGCAAACCGTTCTTTCAAATCTTTTTCCATTGCATCAAGCATCGTCTTCTTTGCAGATTTCCATCCACGCGCTTTCGAAAAGGCATCCAGCTTATCGCCTTGAATCTGAAGAACCGGTTTTAAATTCAACACAGTACCGATAGCTGCCGCTGCCGGTGTGATACGTCCACCTTTTTTCAAATACTTTAGTGTATCTACTGTAATATAGATACTGGACTCTAGTTTTTCACGCATCAGAACTTCTTCGATTTCCTGTACAGACATCCCTTTCTCTGCCATTTCAATCGCATCAAGAACCGACTGTCTCTGAGTAACAGAAATCCTCTGATTATTTACTACACGGACTTTTCCTTCAAATTCCATAGCAAGTCCCATGGCTGTATCACAGGAACTGCTAAGTCCACTTGACATCGGAATATAAAGGATTTCGTCATATTTTTTCAAAAGCTCTTCCCACAAATCCATCACATCTCCCGGAGATGGCTGTGAGGTAGATATCTCTGCATCCTCTGCCAGTTTTTTATAAAATTCTTCCTGGGATAATGTGATATCTTCATAGAATAATTCTCCGTTAATATAGAATGGCATCGGAAGAATATGGATTCCTAATTTCTTACTTTCCTCCTGTGTAATTCCACTGTTGCTGTCTGTAACGATTGCTACCTTTCCCATTCTTGTCAATTTCCTCCTAATTCTTAAAGCTGTGCACCGGAGCCGGAATCCTTCCTTTTCTGCTCACAAATGCGCTACAGTCATATTCATTCACCGGTATGATCGGTGCATATCCTAACAATCCGCCAAATTTAGCGGTATCTCCAACATCTTTTCCTATAACAGGAATCAGACGTACTGCTGTTGTTTTCTGATTGACCATTCCGATTGCCATCTCATCGGCAATAATTCCTGAAATCGTAGATGCTTTCGTCTTTCCTGGAATAGCGATCATGTCCAGACCTACAGAGCATACACAAGTCATAGCCTCTAATTTTTCCATTGTCAGCGCGCCTATCGTTACCGCATCGATCATTCCCTGATCTTCACTGACTGGAATAAATGCACCGCTAAGTCCACCTACATAAGAGGATGCCATAACACCACCTTTTTTCACCTGATCATTCAGCATTGCAAGCGCTGCTGTCGTACCAGGTGCTCCAACACGCTCCAGACCGATTTCTTCCAGAATCTCAGCGACACTGTCTCCAATCGCCGGAGTAGGTGCCAGTGACAGATCGACAATTCCAAACGGAACACCGAGACGTTTTGATGCTTCTCCTGCTACAAGCTGACCGACACGTGTCACCTTAAATGCGGTTTTCTTGATTGTCTCACATAATTCTTCAAACCCCTGTCCACGCACCTGCTCAATGGCATGCTTTACAACCCCCGGTCCGCTGACTCCTACATTAATCACCGCATCGCCTTCTGTCACGCCAAGAAATGCCCCTGCCATAAATGGGTTGTCATCTGGTGCATTACAGAATATAACAAGCTTTGCACATCCAAGAGAATCGTTGTCTTTCGTTGCTTCTGCAGTCTCTTTTACAATCTCTCCGCAGAGACGGACTGCGTCCATGTTGATACCTGTCTTTGTAGATCCTACATTAATAGAACTGCACACCCGATCTGTACAGGCAAGCGCCTGTGGAACAGAATGGATTAAAAGCTCATCACTTTTTGTCATAGCCTTTGACACTAATGCAGAATAACCACCGATAAAATTCACACCGACTTCTTTCGCTGCCCTATCCAATGTCTTTGCAATTTCCACAAAGTCTTCCGGTTTCTTGCATGCTGAACCACCGATCAATGAAATCGGAGTTATAGAAATACGTTTATTGACAATTGGGATTCCGTACTCCTGTTCAATCTGATTACCTGTCACAACCAGATCCTTTGCAACTGTTGTAATCTTTTCATATACTTTTTGATTCAACTTATCCAGATTAGAATCAATACAGTCCAAAAGACTGATTCCAAGTGTGATTGTTCTCACATCCAGGTTCTCATGTTCAATCATCTGCTGGGTTTCATTTACTTCGTAAAAATTAATCATGTCCAATCCTCCGCTTTATTCAAGATTACAAACGATGCATTTTTTCAAAGATATCTTCCCGCTGGCAGTGGATATCTACGCCAATTGTTTTTCCGAGTTCTTCCATCTCATTAACAACTACTGCAATTTCTTTTGTACAATTTGTGACCTCTACAATCATCATCATATTAAAATAACCCTCTACGATTGTCTGGGAAATATTTAATATGTTTACAGAAATATCAGAAAGATACTGACATACTCCCGCAATAATTCCAACCTTGTCTTTTCCAACTACAGTAATGATACATTTCTTCATGGTGTTCCTCCTCGTAATCTCCGTGTCAGTAAAATTTCTGACACTATGCTTTTTTGTAAGGCAGTTACAGATCAATCATTTTTGACCAGTGTTTTTTTACAAAACAGTTACAGATCAATAATCTCTGACACACTGCTTCTCTTTGCAACAGTGATTGGGAAATCGTCCCCTTTATATGGATTATCTCCCAAAGTAACCTCTAACTTCACCGTCTCATAGGCAAGCTCTTCATAATTGTTCTCTTTACTGAGATGTCCAAGAACAACATGTTTCAGGTTATCATGTAATATATCACATAACAGCCTTCCTGACAATTCATTTGATAAATGTCCTTTGTCTCCTGCCACTCTTCGTTTGAGCGGATATGGATATGGACCGACCTCCAACATCTTTAAGTCGTGGTTTGCCTCCAGCACGATTGCGTCCAGATTTTTCAAATGTTCCACGGTATAATCGTCATACTTTCCAAGATCTGTTGCGACTGCAACGGATTTTTCCCCGTCACCGATCCGGTATCCGGACGGTTCATTTGCATCGTGAGAGATTTTGAATGGTTCTACTTTCAGCTCACCCAGTGTAAATGTTTCATCCGTCTGGATTTCATGGAATAATCCTTCCGGCATCTTTCCAATACTGGAAATCTTTTTGATTCCTTCTATTGTACCTTTTGTCGCATAGATCGGCACTTCATACTTTCTGCTGAACACGCCAAGACCCTGCACATGGTCAATATGTTCATGAGTGATCAGAATCCCGCTAAGCTCCTCTCCCTTGATATCCAGAGCTTTCAGACCTTCCTCTACTCTTTTTTTGCTGATTCCTGTATCTACAAGAAGATGTGTATGCTCTCCTCCCGTATAGATACAATTGCCACTGCTTCCGCTGGCAATACTGCATAGTCTCATATATATGTAAATTCCTTCCGTATATCTTAGGTATGAGATCTGTCTATAATTCCTTTACAATCTGATCGATCTGGATCATTGTCTCTGCAAAGATTCCACTATTATCAATTACACGGTCACAGGCTTTTAGGAACATCTCCTTTGGCAGCTGTGCTGCAATAATCTCATCAATCTTCTTATTATCATATCCCCTGGAATAGTAAAGACGGTTTCTGCGCACTGCATCCTCCACATATATATACCAGAGCTCATCACAGATCTCATTATAATGATCTTCTACAAGAACAGCCGATTCTACAATCAGAAGATTCGTGTTCTTGCGTTCTTCTTTTTTGATTTTTTTATTTACTTCCTCTTTTACCGCCGGGTGTACGATCTCATTGAGTACACTTAACTCTTTGGGATCACCGAACACGATATCTGAAAGCTTCTTTCTGTCAAGCTCCCCTTTTTCGTCCAGTATTTCTGTACCGAAATGTTCTACGATCGGATCGTAACAGATTCCGCCTTTTTTCTGTAATTTCTTTGCCACCTTATCAGTCTGACAAACGGAAGCTCCGTATTTGTCACTTAAATATTCCAGTATCTGTGTCTTTCCTGCTCCTACTCCGCCAGTAATACCTATAATTTTCATAATCTCCACCCCTTACTTTGCTTCGTACCAGTTTTCTCCTGTGTGCATATCTATCTCCAGCGGTACATCTAAGGATGCCGCCTGCTCCATCTCCTCCCGGAGGATTTTTTCTACTTCCGGAAGTTCTGGTCTGTAAGCTTCTATGAGAAGTTCATCATGTACCTGAAGTACAAGTCTGGACTTCAGATTCTGCTCTTTCAGTCTACGGTTCACACCGATCATGGCAATTTTCATAATATCTGCTGCGGTTCCCTGGATTGGTGCATTCATTGCCACTCTCTCTCCGAAGGAACGCTGCATAAAATTGCTGGAAGAAAGTTCCGGAACCGGACGTCTTCTTCCGAACAATGTCACAACATACCCCATCTCTTTTGCATGTGCCACAGTATCATCCAGAAATGTCTTGATTCCCGGATATGTCTTAAAGTAATCTTCAATATATTTTGCAGCTTCTTTTCTGCCAATACTCAAGTCCTCAGACAATCCAAAAGAACTGATCCCATATACAATACCGAAATTGACCGCTTTCGCATTTCTTCTTTGAAGTGGAGTTACCTCTTCAAAAGGAATGTGAAATACCTGAGAAGCTGTAATTCTATGAATATCCTTTTCTTCCCGGTAAGCCTCGATCAGATTTGCGTCACCGGAACAATGTGCCAGCACACGAAGTTCAATCTGTGAATAATCGGCATCCACAAAAATGTATCCGTCCTCCGGCACAAATACCTTCCGGATCAGCCGTCCCAGTTCTACCCGGACCGGAATATTCTGAAGATTCGGCTCCGTACTGCTGATCCGTCCGGTCGCTGTAATTGTCTGATTGAACTTGCTGTGGATTCGTCCATCTTCTTCAATATAATTGACCAGACCATCTGCATACGTAGATTTTAGCTTTGTAAGCTGTCTGTATTCCAGCACTTTACTTACAATCGGATAATCCGGTGCAAGCTTGTCCAGCACACTTGCCGCAGTGGAATAACCACTTTTCGTCTTTTTACTTCCCGGAAGTAAAAGCTTTTCAAAAAGGATCACGCCAAGCTGCTTTGGTGAATTAATATTGAACGATTCACCTGCCATTTCGTAAATTTCTTTTTCCAGTTCACTAATCCGTCCGCCAAGCTGGCTGCTATAAACTTTCAGCGCCTCACCTTCAGCACGGATCCCATTTCTTTCCATATCATAAAGAGTAAATACAAGCGGCATCTCAATATCTTCAAATAGATGCAGCATCTGTGTTTCTTCTAACTTCTTGTATAACAAGTCACTGCCCTTAAACGCTGTATATGCTTCATAGCAAACCTTTACATAAGCTTCTGACTTTTCTTCAATTACAATATTAAGCTGCTCTCTTGCCACATCTTCGTATGTGTAATCATTCTTCAACGGATTCAAAAGGTAAGCCGCAACCGTTGCATCAAAACAATGCTTCTGATTTTTGATTGGCAGCCACTTCATAGCTTCTTTGATATCGAACATGACAAAACGTCCGCAACTTTCATTCAGCTTACTCAGCTTTTCAAGAAGGAATTCCTTTGTAATCTGCTCAGTCACTTCAATACAGTATGCATGCTCTTCATCAAAACAAAGACCGATACCGCCAATTGCCGCTTCATTTGCAAAAAGCGGAAGTACATTTTCCGTATTCTGGAAGATGACCGCTCCAACACATGTGGATTCTTTTGCCTGATCCAGAACTTTTTCTGCCTTCTTATAATCTGTAATCTGTTCAAATCCGTCTTCCACCTGATTTGCCGGTGCAGTAACATCGAATTTGGACAAAAGATTCTTAAACTGTAGTTTCTGGAAAAATGCATATGCTTCTTCTGTAAATATATTACCAAGCTTCGCCTCAGACAGTTCATACGGAAAATCCGCATGCACTTCAATCGTGGCAAGTGTCTTGCTCATAACTGCCATATCCCAGTGCTCAGCAAGTGCCTTGGACGCTCGTGGCGGCTTCAGTTCACTCACATGTTCATATGCATTCTCGATTGAATGATATTCTGTGATAATCTTGGTCGCTGTCTTTTCTCCGATGCTTGGAACTCCTGGAATGTTATCGGCCGTGTCGCCCATCAGCGCTTTCAGATCAATGAACTCCTTCGGTGTCACCTGATAACGTTCTTTCACATCTGCCGCATAATAATCTTCCACTTCAGTACGACCCTGCTTTGTCTTTGGAATGCGGATCTTAACATGTTGCGTTGCAAGCTGCAGAAGATCTCTGTCTCCGGAAATAACGGACACTTCCATTCCTTCTTCTTCACATCGTCTGGACAGTGTTCCAAGAAGATCGTCAGCCTCCAATCCCGCACACTCTATAGTCTTAATCCCCATAGAGCAAAGGACTTCCTTAATAACCGGAACCTGCTGCCTCAGTTCGTCTGCCATCGGCTTTCTTGTTCCTTTGTAAGCGTCATACATCTTATGACGGAATGTCGGCGCATGCACGTCAAATGCGACCGTCAGATAATCCGGCTTTTCTTCATCCAGAATCTTGAACATGATCGTCAGAAATCCATAGATTGCATTCGTATGAAGTCCTTCGGAATTCGTCAGATCCGGAAGTCCGAAAAATGCCCTGTTTAATATGCTGTGCCCATCGATGAGCACAATTTTTTTATTTGTATTCTCGCTCATATAGTCTCCTTGTTAATAAACAAACTACCTTATTACTATACACCAAATCTGTTTTTTTTAAAAGCTATATATTATCAAAACAAATAAAATAACGCTAAATTTGATACATTTCTATCAAATTGTTCCATCCAAGACTCTGATGGCAAAAAAAGAAAGCCCGGCGATGAGCTTTCCTTTTTGTCATGCTTTTTAAAGCATGCATATATTCTAAAATTGAGGTAAGTAATTTCTGTCTTTATATTACAGTGTCAGGTAGTTCTCCAGAATTTCTTTTAAATCTGCCTGGATTCCGTAATCTGCAACTCCAAAAATCGCAGCATTTTCGTCTGTATTGACTGCAACATATAAATTTGTATCCTTGATTCCTTCTGTATGCTGAATTGCTCCGGATACACCAAAGGAGATACAGATCTTCGGACGGATTGTAAGTCCTGTCTGTCCAATCTGGTGATTGAACGGAATCATCTCTGAATCAACCATTGGTCTTGTTCCTCCGATTGCTCCTCCGACTTTCTCAGCAAATTTCTCGAGAAGTTCAAAGTTATCATCTTCCAGAACTCCACGTCCTCCGACAACAACAACTTCTGCTCCGAGAATACTGTCTGTTGTATTTTCTGCCGGAAGTTCTTCCAGAATCTCAACTCCAGATTTTTCAATTTTGATATCATCAAAAAATGTTACATTTGCATTTCCGCTTTCTTTTGCCTCACAGGCTGCATAGACACCAGGTCTTACTGTCATCATCTGCGGATAAATACCTTCTTTTGTAAGAATTGTAACAAATACATTTTCTCCGTAGGACGGTTTGTTCTGTTTAATATAGAAAGAACCGTCTTCTCTCTGAGCAGCCAGAACCTCTGTACAGTCCGCAGTCATACCACAACCAAGACGCATCGCTACTCTTGAGAAAATAGAACGTCCCTGTGGTGTTGCCGGAACAAGCACTGCGGATGGCTCGATTTTCTTTAACATTTCAGCAATTGCAGCACTGACTGCATCATCCTGAAGTGTGATATCATGATCTGCTTTTACTGCATAGATTTCATCTACACCAAGCTTATCTAATTCTTTTACAAGTTCTTCTGCATGGTCGGAAAGAACGATTGCCTGAACTTTTTCTTTTGTTGTCTCAGCCAGACCTTTTGCCGCTGAAACCAGTTCTGCAGCTACCGTCTCTAATTCACCATTATAACTTTCTGCATAAACACAAATTCCATTAGCCATAGGTCTACTTTCCTTTCTCCTCTTCAATCAGGTCATAAAGCTGTTTTGCAAGTTCTGCCGGTGTACCTGTAAGCATCTTAGCACTTCTCTTTGTCTCCGGCTGGAAGGAATCAACAGTAACTGTCGGTGATCCCTTGATTCCAATTTCCTCTGCTGCAAATCCAAGTTCAGCATTTGTATAGGTAACAAGTGGTTTTGATTTTGCCGCACGTTTACTTCTAAGTGTTGCAAGTCTTGGCTCATTGCAACCAAAGTTTACAGATAATACTGCCGGTGTAACACAGGCAATCCTGAAACTTGTATCGTGCATTTTCTTTACAACTTCAACTTTTCCTGCCTGATCTTCCTTATATTTTACAGACTGGATTTCTACAACATGTGGAAGATTTAATTCTTCTGCAACCATTGCTGCCACCTGTCCGGTTGCCCCGTCTGCTGACAGGGCACCTCCTAAGATCAGGTCAAATTCGCCATATAACTGAATTGCTTTTGCTAATACTTTTGCTGTTGCTACGGTATCTCCTCCTGCAACTGCTCTATCTGTGATCAGGCAGCTTTCGTCACATCCGAGTGCCATCGCATCACGCAATGCTTTTTCTGCATCCGGTGGTCCCATCGTAAATACTACAACTTTTCCGTCTGTCTGCTCTTTTAACTGCATTGCTTCTTCAATGGCATTCAGATCTGCCGGATTAATCATTCCTTCAGAGCTTGCACGTACAAGTGCATGTGTTTCCGGGTCTACAGATACATCGTTAGATACCGGAACCTGCTTAATAAGAACTGCTATATTCATAGTTTCCTCCTATTATTTTTACTTTCATCTGTTACTTTCAATGGTAACTTTCGTTTGCTTATTAGTCTTCAAGAAGTCTCTCGAATGCCCAGTTCTCAAGAAGTGGTGTGCTCTCGTCACGCATGATCAGTTTTGCAAGATCACGTGTTGCTGCCGGAACCTCGATGACTCCATTTCCACCAAATCCTGTTGAAAGCATGTATCCTTCTACTGGTGTCTTACCAAGTACCGGCCAGAAATCCTTTGGCTCTGCACGGTAGGATAACCAGGAAGATACAAGTCCGCTGTCTACGATTCCCGGAACCTTAGCATCCAACTGATCCAGAAGGAAGTCGATGAAGTAATCGTCTGTTCCACCTGTTGCAGGTAATTTGTCTGGATCCCACTGTCCTGCATGCATCGGATTGTTCAGATCCATAGATAAGTGAGATTTGCAGATAAAAATGTTGTCTCCTGCTCTCAGTGCATAGAACTCTGGGTATTTCAGTACTGGGAATGTGTAGTCTAATTTCTTTCCTGGAGGGCATAAGAAGAATGCTTCCGCTTTTGTATGCCAGATTGGTACGTTCAGTCCAACCATTTCTCCTGTAATTTTGCTCCATGGACCTGTACAGTCAACAACTACATCAAACTCATACTCTGCTCCATCGTCAGTTGTAAGACCTTTTACTTTGTTATCTACGATCTTAACATCTGTAACTTTCACGCCTGTCTTTACAGTTACGCCATTTTTCTGAGCTTTTTTCATATATGTATTGGAAATCATTGTTCCATCAAAATATCCGTCATCCTCTGTATATCCTGCTCCAAGAATATTTTCTGTAGAAATGTCTGGAAGGATTTCTTTGATACGGTCTTTATCTGTAATATACTCTCCTGTATATCCTGCTGCTTTTGCAAGAGCGATTCCTGTCTTAATAACCTTCTCTACTTCTTCATTTGTTGCTACTACAAGAGTTCCTGTCTTATCAAATCCTGCTGAACCTTTCTCTTCCTCTTCCATTTTCAGATAGGACTCGAAACCATAAAGTCTAACGTCCCAGTATCTGTTCTTGAGGGAATCATCAAAAAGACATACAGTTCCGGCTGATTTTGCTGTAGAAGCTCCACCGATTGTGTCCTTTTCAAATACTGTCACATCAGCTTCTCCTTCGTAGAGGCTTAAGTGATAAGCCAGTCCTGCTCCTGAGATTCCGCCACCGATAATACCAATTTTTTTCTTTGCCATAGTTTTTACCTGCCTTTCTTTTTTAAGGTTTTCTTAAAGTGCATCATGTCTTTCGACTTTTATTTTTCATCCAGTTTTAAAACTGTATTTAACAAAACATTGCAGCCATTCTCAATGTCTTCCGGTGCTGTGTATTCATATCTGGAATGACTGATTCCGTCTTTGCTAGGCACGAAAATCATTCCTGTCGGGAATACGCTTGTCATGATCAGGGAGTCATGAAATGCACCGCTTGGGATGACTGTATAATCAATTCCAAGCTCTTTTACCGCTTCCTCTATTGTTCCTCTTACTAATTCCGACATTGGCGCCGGATCATGATAAGATGTCGGAACAAATGTAGATGTAACTCCATATTTTTTGCAGATGTCCTCAAGAAGCTGTCTGAGATGATTTTCGATCAGTTTCATAACTTCTGCGCTCTGGTCACGAATCTCCAGGCTGAAAGTGCAAGTTCCTGGAATTACATTAACGGAATGTGGTGTAACTTTAATGGTTCCGACTGTTGCAACAGTAAATTCATTTCCATACTCTTTTACAATTTCCGGAACCTTGTTGATGAATCCAGCCGCAGCAACGAGTGCATCTTTTCTGTCAGCCATCGCAGTACTTCCTGCATGATTTGCCTCGCCTGCTACAGTCACATCATATCGGTTCACACCTGCAATCGATGATACAACGCCGACCGGTGTATGTGCTTTATAAAGTCTGGATCCCTGTTCTACATGAAGTTCGATAAAACTGTGTACCGTCTTTGGATCTCTTTTGGCTTTCATCACATTTGCACTTGTGATTCCATATGATTTCATCACTTCGCCTCGTGGCTCACCGTAAATATCCAGCTCATCATCACTGACATCAGGGTCCTGTCCACAAAGTGAACTGCTTCCCAGAAGTCCTTTTCCAAAACGGAATCCTTCTTCATCGGTAAACACAATCACCTCGATCGGGTGTTTCGGAACTTTTCCATGTTCCTTTAACACTTCACATACTTCCAATCCTCCAACGCAGCCAGTCACTCCATCGTATCGGCCTCCGTCCGGAACCGTGTCAAGATGGGAACCCATCATGATTGCCGGAAGATCATTATCCTGCCCATCCATATGAGCAATCAGGTTACCAGCTTCGTCCACATGGCATGTCATGCCAAGGCGCTTTGCCCAAGATGCAAAAAGTTCTCTTCCTTTTACATCTTCTTCGGAGAATGCCATTCTCGTGTACGTTCCATCTTCTTTTTTACCACACTGATAAATGTCTTCTAATCTGGAAACCACACGATTTATATTTGCTTTCATCCGAATTCCTCCTCCCTTGTGAATCTTTGTTTTTCTATGTCTCATATTATAGATATTTTTTTAACAATACGCATCTGCATAATTGGACAAAAAAATAACAGAGATTTATCAACAACTGATAAATCTCTGTTACTTTCTCAAAAAACTGCTATTTTTTTAAATTTTCCATCATTTTACATACAACTAAGCCAATTCGGACAGATAGTACTTCATTAGGGTTATCAAAATCTATGCCTGTGATCTGCGAAATCCGCTCAATACGATAGGCCGCCGTCTTATAATGTATATACAAGTCCTGAGCTGTCTTTGTCAGATTCTGGTTGTGTTCCAGATAAGTCTTAAGTGTCAGGATCAGATCCTGACGCTGCTGTTTTTTGTAATGATATAATTTTTGAAGAGATTCTGGTACATATTCCATCATTTCTTTCTCATCACTGAGCTGACAAAGCAGTTTGAAAATTCCCATGTCGGAGAAAATCATAATTTTGGACTGACTGTCTTCATTTTCATCTCCAAGAATATCAATAAACATCAGTGAATCAGTTGCCTCTTTAAAACTGCTCGGAATATGTTCAATCCCCTCTATCATTCGTCCGACTCCGGCACAGACTTTCAAATCTTTTTTCGTACTTGCCACACGCTTCTGGATTTTCATGACTATTTCTTTCAATTCGTGACGATATTCTTCCTGTTTTCTCGCCGGATCTACTTCCTGGATCACAATGACTCTGTCCATATCATTCTGAATCTTCACATTCGGAAATTCAATAGCGATCGCATTGTTCAATATATTCGTGTATTTCACCGTGTCATTCAGATCGACCTGATTTGAGCTATATCCGAGATTGAACGCAATAATACGGTAGGACGCATCCATAGAAATCCCAAGCAGGGAACTGTCCCTTCGAAGTTCCTGAATTGAGTGAACCTTTCCATTCAAAATATTGTTCATAATATCACTCTGGAACTTTTTCTCAAGATCTGCCAGTGAACTTTGACGGAACAATTCCTGCTTCAACGCTGTTACTGCATTCTCAACTGCAATAAAATCCATACCGTTGACCGGATGTTCTGTTTCAGTAACAACCAGATACATTCTCGCATTATACATAACATTCAATCGCACAAGATACTGCCCGATCTTTTCTTCCGGTTTTTCCTCCAATGTAATTTCCTGTCTCCGGTATTTATAATTTGAATAGAAGTCTAAAGAATATTCTTTTGCGTCCGGCTGAATTTCAAATTCACGGATTCTCGTATCTGTTGTCGCCTGGCATTCCAGATTCTGATCAAACAATGCCACCGGGTTTCCAATCAGTTTTGACAAAATGTCTACAATACGCTGCACTCCATTTTCCATGGAATGAAAGGAAAGTGACAGTGCCGTGAAATTATCATGAGTTGTCTTAAAATACTTAAGTCTGATAACTTCCTCACTAAAAATATGCTCCATGATCGTATTAAGAATTTCTCGAAATGGCATTTCAAACGGAATCTCAATGACAGGAATTTCTGTCTTTTGAGCATACTCCTGTATGACCGCCATCTTTTCCTCCATGAAGTCTACGGTTCTTCCTTGCTTAATCACAAGTGCACTTACTTTTTTCTTTGCAAGCTCCGCGATATAACTGCGGAACTCTTCCGGGGAACAATTCTGAAATGCATTCAATCCTGTCAGAAGGACCTCTCCACCACTGATAAAACGAACAATATCTGGAGATTCAATAATCGTAACACCACGGATTTCCTGGCCAATACCACCTTTGCCCCAGAGCAGATTCGCTTTCTGAAATAATTTCATATCAAGCATATCCTGTACTGTAAATCCCATAATCTTCTTCCTTTCGTCATTTCATTCTTTCTTCTTTTGTTCCTCTAAAAACATCGATTTTATTATAATGAATATCTAATAAATGTGCAAGAACAAAAAAGCACCGAAAACTTTAAGTCTTCGATGCTCTTTCATAAATCAACTGCGGATGACGGGACTTGAACCCGTACATAGTCACCTACGTCAGATTTTGAGTCTGATGCGTCTGCCATTCCGCCACATCCGCATATCCCAGCTTTTTCAAGCCGAGATTAATTGTAACACACAACTGCGTGAAATACAACATTTATTTTATTAATTTTTTTCCAATATCAAAACAATCAAAGGTTGCGAAATAATCTGCTGGTGTTTCAGCTCTTCGGATAAGCTGTGTGCTTCCATCTTCTTTTAAGAGCACCTCTGCGGATTTTAATTTTCCATTATAATTGTATCCCATAGAAAATCCATGTGCCCCTGTATCATGAATCACAAGAACATCTCCCATATCAATCTTCGGAAGCATACGGTCAATTGCAAATTTGTCATTATTCTCACAAAGGGAACCTGTTACATCATATTTGTGATCACACGGCGTATCTTCTTTTCCCATAACTGTAATATGGTGATATGCACCATACATAGCCGGACGCATCAAATTTACTGCGCATGCATCTACCCCAATATATTCCTTATGGGTGTGTTTCTCATGAATTGCTTTTGTTACAAGGCAGCCATAAGGTCCCAACATAAATCTTCCAAGTTCTGTATAAAGAGCTACATCTCCCATGCCTGCAGGCACAAGAACCTCATTATAAACTTCCCGCACACCGTCTCCAATCGCACGGATATCATTTGGCTCCTGATCTGGTGTATACGGAATTCCGATACCGCCTGACAAATTAATAAATTTGATATGAATGCCTACCTCTTTCTGAAGCTTTACAGCCACTTCAAATAATACTTTTGCAAGCATCGGATAATATTCATTTGTTACAGTATTACTTGCAAGGAAGGCATGAATTCCAAATTCCTTCGCACCTTTGCTTTTTAAAATCTTAAATGCTTCAAAAAGCTGCTCCGTTGTCATACCAAACTTGGCATCTCCCGGGTTATCCATAATATCATTACTAATCTTAAACAGTCCGCCCGGATTATACCGGCAACTGATCGTTTCTGGAATCTCGCCAATTGTCTCTTCAAGGAAATCAATATGCGTAATATCATCCAGATTAATAATTGCTCCTAACTTGTGTGCAAGTTCATATTCTTCTCTCGGTGTGTCATTGGAAGAAAACATAATGTCCTCTCCCTTTACTCCCATTGCATCTGAAAGGAGAAGTTCTGTATAAGAAGAACAGTCACATCCGCATCCATACTCTCTCAAAATATCAATCAGGAACGGATTCGGCGTTGCTTTAACTGCAAAATACTCTTTATACCCCGGATTCCATGCAAATGCTTCTTTTAGTGCCTGCATATTCTTGCGGATTCCCTTCTCATCATAAAGATGAAATGGAGTTGGATATTTTTTAATAATTTCATCCAGTTGTTCTTTTGTTACAAATGGTTTTTTCTTCATTGCATGTTCTCCTCTCGTATTGCCAGAAGTTTTATTTCATTACTAAGAGCACTTTTATATAACTCTACAAAATTTTTCTGTCCGGAATAAAGACATGTATTAATACTTCCTTCTCCATACTCTCCGGTCAGCACATATCTGGAATCTGTAATCACACCAATCTGCATTCCACGATTGTTTCCCATATAGACTCTGGCATTTCTAAAATTCACAGGTTGATCTGTCACAATTACGACTTTCTTTTTAGCCCGGATCAGACTTTCCAGCTCATCCACGAACAATAACAGGTAATTTCTTGTACAGGAAATGTATACTCTCTCTTCGGCTTTTGCCAGAAGATTACGAATCTTATCCAAAATATTAGAAGAACCTTCTATTGTAATGTACCCTTCTACATGATCTTTTTCAGATGGCATATGCTTCTTTAGCCATCTTTGGGACTCTTCCAGCCTCCGGATTCTATTCCGGCAAAATTCGTCCAATGGCACAGATACATATTTTTTTGTTGTTCCTTCTTCCACCAGATAAGCCGCGCCTTTTTCAGTCATACTTGCAAGCGAATTATACGCATTGGATCTAGATATTCCAAGCTGCTTTGCGACTTCATAGCCTGTCGTCTTTCCTTCACTGATCAGGCAGCCGTAAATTCCTGCTTCCTGCCTTGTAAGCCCAAATTCCATCAGGCGTTCGATATATGATTTATCTTCCATTTTTTCACCTGTTCTCATTTTTATTCTTTTGTAGTAGTTCTCTTACGGAACACTATAGTATATTTCTCGCTATCAGTCAAGTGCTTAAATGAGAAATATATTCAAAAAACGAACAACAGATGAAAGAAATCTCTCATCTGTTGTTCGTTTTCAGTAGTTCTTAATCTATCACTGCTATTTTCATAATATTGCTGACTCCGGCAACATTTCCGGAAATATTCGGGGAAGGAATTCCTGCTGTCAGGACTACAGTGTCTCCAGTCTCTGCAATCTGTTTTGCTCTTACAAGATCTAACGCGCTGCTACAGATTTCATCTGTAGAATTTGCATTAATAGAGCAATACGGACGTACTCCCCAGTAAATCTGCATTCTGCGAAGTGTATCTTCGTTTGGTGATATACCGATAATCTCTGTCTTCGGTTTAAATTTGGACACAACTCTTGCAGTTGCTCCTGATACAGTTGGTGTAATAATACACGCTGCTTTCAGATTTCTTGCAGTTGTTACAGTTGCATATGCCAGAGCACTGGAAGCATTTCTCATTCTGTGTGCACCTGCTTTTTCCAGCATCTCCTTATAATCCAAATGTTGCTCCGTACTTTCTACAATGTGTACCATCATCTTCAGTGCTTCAACCGGATATTTTCCCTGTGCAGTCTCACCTGAAAGCATGACAGCGTCTGTTCCGTCGTAAACTGCGTTTGCCACATCTCCAACCTCTGCTCTTGTCGGACGTGGATTACGGATCATAGAATCCAGCATCTGAGTTGCTGTAATGACCGGTTTGTAATTATCATTACATTTCTGAATGATCAATTTCTGGAGATATGGAACTTCTTCTGCCGGGATTTCTACACCGAGATCTCCTCTGGCAACCATGATACCGTCTGCACAGCGGATAATCTCATCAATATTATCAATTCCCTCCGAGTTCTCAATCTTTGCAATGATCGGAATATATGGTGCTCCGCATTTATTTAAGTAAGAACGGATTTCCAGAATACACTCAGCATTTCTTACAAATGATGCTGCAATAAAGTCAATTTTCTGCTCAACACCGAATTTCAGGTCTTCTTTATCCTTTTCTGTAATTGCCGGAAGTCTGACTGGAACATTCGGGACATTGACTCCCTTTCTCTCGCCAAGTTCACCACCATTAACGATTGTACAGATAATATCTGTCTCCGTCTTTTCTTTTACTTTAAGTCCGATCAGACCATCATCGATCAGAATCATGTTCCCGATCTGCACATCATCGACCAGACCTTTGTATGTCAGAGAAACTTTTGTTTCATCTCCTTCGATTTCTTCATTCGTCAGAGTGATTGTCTCGCCTTCTTTTAACAATACCTTTTTTCCGTCTTTCAAAACACCTGTACGGATTTCCGGTCCCTTTGTATCCAGAAGGATTGCCACTGGTTTCTTCTCTTCTTCGCGAATCTTCTTCAACATGTCCATACGGCCTTTTTGTTCTTCATGTGAGCCATGTGAAAAGTTAAATCTTGCAATATCCATGCCTTCTTTTACAAGCTGTCTCATGATATTCTCATCGTTTGAATTCGGTCCCATTGTGCAGACAATCTTTGTTTTCTTCATTCCTGTTCTCCTTTTGTTGTTCAATTTCTAAATTACATGTTTATGAGTGAATAAATGCTCCTGGCAATATTCATAATTTCCATTGCACTTGGAACAATATCTAAACTCCAGTTTTGGGTCATCCAGTTCGGTTCTTCCGCAGACTGCGCATCTATGTCTTGCACCGTCCTTATAGTAATTGACCGGGCGTGCCTTATGAATCTGTCTGTAAAAATCATTTTTGCGCTTCACCTGTGAAGGACGGTATGGTCTTACATTTCTTGAATTCAGGAAAAATATCAGGAAATTCAAGATTGAGACAACTGCCGCCAGTGCATTTGCTTTATAGTATATTCCATAGGCACTTCCTCCATACGCCGGGAGAAATGCCTGGATAACTGCCCAGATAAAATATGCTCCGTCCAGCCACGCCAGCCATTTGGCTTTCACCGGAATGATGAAATATAACATGAACTGTGCATTCGGATTCATAGCTGCGTATACAAGGAATAACGACATGTTCAGATATCCTGTTCCAAGCGGCAATACAAGCCCTGTCAGTACATAGACCAAAATGGCAGCGATCACATGAAACAGAACTCCGGCAAAGAAGTAGAGGTTAAAACGGAAAGTCCCCCATGCCCGTTCCAGTTCTTTCCCGATAAAATAATAAAGAGATAATGCCACCAGCATCCAGATCAGACTGTATGACGGAGGCTGAATGATAAATGTAATGATCCTCCAGACCTGTCCGTGTAGAATTGCCTGTGCATTCAGGCAGAGATACTGTGCATAAAATGCCGGATTTATCAAGTAGAGCACATATCCGGCTCCATACATGATGATAATGTACAACATCAGATTCGGAACTGCATATCTTCCGATCTTTCGTTCCAGTTTGTCCATCCAATTCATATTGTCCTAACTCCTGTTAAAATTATTTTCACACATAGCCATTCTATCGTCTTGCTATTATTTTGTCAATCATACGCTCCCCAGCTTTCTGTAATTTTACATTTTTTACAATTTTTTTATTCGCATTTCATATTTCTTTTATGTTTCTTTTATGTTAAGAACACGATTTCTTAATTGTAATTTGGCGCAAACTGTCGTATAATATTTTAGTTATATTGGCAGATTACATTGTAATAGGAAGAGATATCTGCCAAATGAATTTTAATCATATCTTTTTTTAATAATAAACATTGAATAAGGAGTACATAAATTATGGTTCAAAACGACATTTACACTCTCGGTATTGACATCGGTTCCACTACAGTCAAGATTGCTGTATTAGATCAGGACAATGAAGTACTGTTCTCCGATTATGAAAGACATTTTGCCAATATCCAGGAGACTTTATCTGATCTTCTTGGTCGTGCCATTCATAAACTTGGTGCCATTCACGTCTCTCCGGTCATCACCGGATCTGGCGGACTGACACTTGCCAAGCATCTGGGGGTACCTTTCGTTCAGGAAGTTATAGCCGTATCCACGGCTCTTCAGGACTACGCTCCTCAGACCGATGTAGCTATTGAGCTCGGCGGTGAAGATGCTAAAATCATTTATTTTGAAGGCGGGAATATTGAACAACGTATGAATGGTGTCTGTGCCGGTGGTACAGGTTCTTTTATTGACCAGATGGCATCTCTTCTTCAGACAGACGCTTCCGGTCTTAACGAATACGCAAAGAATTACAAAGCACTTTACACGATTGCTGCAAGATGTGGTGTATTTGCAAAGACAGATATCCAGCCACTCATCAACGACGGTGCTGCAAGAGAAGATCTGGCTGCCTCCATTTTCCAGGCAGTTGTCAACCAGACTATCAGTGGTCTTGCATGCGGTAAACCTATTCGCGGACACGTTGCATTCCTTGGCGGACCTCTGCATTTTCTCTCCGAACTGCGCAAGGCATTTATCCGTACATTGAATCTGGATGATGAGCACATCATTGCCCCGAATCATTCCCATCTGTTTGCAGCCATTGGTTCTGCCCTGAACTCAAAAAAGGATCTGGACGTACCAATCCAGGAGATGCAAAAGCGCCTGGAAGGCAAGATTAAGATGGAATTTGAAGTTGACCGTATGGAACCTTTGTTTGCAAGTGAAGCTGACTTTCAAGAGTTTAAAAAGCGGCACGACAAGGATCAGGTTCCCATCAGAGATCTGGCTACCTATAAAGGAAAGGCTTTCCTTGGTATTGATGCCGGATCTACCACTACAAAGGCAGCTCTTGTCGGCGAAGACGGAACACTTTTATATTCCTTCTATCACAACAATGACGGAGATCCGCTTGGTACAACAATTACTGCGATCAAAGATATTTACAGCAAATTACCAGAGGATGTACAGATTGTACACTCCTGCTCTACCGGATATGGAGAAGCTCTGATCAAAGCAGCCCTTCTCCTTGACGAAGGTGAAGTAGAAACTGTCTCTCATTACTATGCTGCTTCTTTCTTTGAGCCGGATGTTGATTGTATTCTGGACATCGGCGGTCAGGATATGAAGTGTATCAAGATCAAGAATCAGACCGTTGACAGTGTACAGCTCAATGAGGCCTGCTCCTCCGGCTGTGGTTCATTTATTGAGACATTTGCAAAATCACTGAATTATTCTGTTGAAGATTTTGCCCACGAAGCTTTATTTGCAAGAAATCCAATCGACCTTGGAACACGTTGTACTGTATTTATGAACTCCAAGGTTAAACAGGCACAAAAAGAAGGTGCTGAGGTTGCTGATATCTCCGCAGGACTTGCATATTCTGTTATTAAGAATGCGTTATTCAAGGTCATCAAAGTTTCTGATGCATCGGAACTTGGAAAACATATCGTAGTTCAAGGTGGAACATTCTACAACAATGCTGTCCTTCGAAGTTTTGAGAAAATCGCAGGATGTGAGGCTATCCGTCCAGATATTGCCGGAATTATGGGCGCATTTGGTGCAGCTCTCATTGCACGTGAACGTTATGTAGAATGCGAAGGCACGACTATGCTCTCTATTGAGGACATTGAGGCCATGGAATATTCTACAACTATGACAAAATGTAAAGGCTGTACAAATAACTGTCGTCTGACGATTAATCATTTCAGCGGCGGACGTAAGTTCATTACCGGAAATAGATGCGAACGCGGACTCGGAAAAGCAAAATCCGAGAATAAGCTGCCAAATTTATTTGAATACAAATTAAAACGTTATTTTGACTATGAACCATTGCCGGAAGGATCTGCAAAACGCGGTGTAATCGGAATCCCCCGTGTATTAAATATATACGAAAACTATCCGTTCTGGTTCACATTTTTCAATCAGCTTGGATTCTCTGTCAAACTCTCTCCTGCTTCTACAAGAAGCATTTATGAACTCGGTATTGAGTCCATTCCAAGTGAATCTGAATGCTACCCGGCAAAACTGGCTCACGGACATGTACAATGGCTGATCAACGAAGGTGTGAAACACATTTTCTACCCAAGCATTCCTTACGAGCGCAATGAATTTGCAGACTCTGACAACCATTACAACTGCCCGATTGTTACTTCTTATCCGGAAAATATCAAGAATAACATTGATGCCATTGTAAATGGAGAAGTTGATTTTATGCACCCATTCCTCTCTTTTGCCAGCGAGGATACTATCTCCTATCGCCTGGTGGAAGAACTTGGAAAGAAATTTGATATTTCCAATCAGGAGATCCAGTCTGCCGTCCATGCCGCATGGGAAGAACTTGCAGCATGCCGTGAAGATATGCGTCGAAAAGGGGAGGAAGTTATCAAATTCCTGGATGAGACCGGAAACAGAGGTATTGTACTGGCAGGACGTCCATATCACATTGACCCGGAGGTTAACCATGGCATTCCAGAACTGATCAATTCTTATAATATTGCTGTGCTGACTGAGGATTCCATCTCCCACTTAAACCCAGCTGAGCACCCACTCAACGTGATGGATCAGTGGATGTACCATTCCCGTCTGTATGCAGCGGCAAACTATGTAAAAACAAAAGACAATCTGGATCTGATCCAGCTCAACTCTTTCGGTTGCGGACTGGATGCGGTCACAACCGATCAGGTTGCGGATATTTTAAATAATTCAGATAAGATCTATACATCTCTGAAGATTGATGAAGTCAACAACTTAGGTGCTGCAAGGATCCGTGTCCGCTCTCTTCTGGCTGCTATCCGCGTCAGAGAACAGCGAAATGACAAACGTACGATTCATTCCGCAGCTATTAAAAAAGTATCTTTCACAAAGGAAATGCGCGAGAATTACACGATTCTCTGCCCACAGATGTCACCGATCCACTTCGAACTGATGGAGTCTGCATTTAAAGCTTCCGGATACAACATCGAAGTCCTTCCAAATGACAACAAACAGGCAGTAGATGTGGGGCTTAAATACGTTAACAATGATGCATGTTACCCGTCCCTTATGGTTGTCGGACAGATCATGGAGGCCATCCTTTCCGGCAAATATGATACACACAAGATTGCTGTCATCATCAGCCAGACCGGTGGTGGCTGCCGTGCTTCCAATTATATCGGATTTATCCGCCGTGCCCTAAAAAAAGCCGGTTACGAATATATTCCGGTTATTTCCATCAACTTAAGCGGACTGGAAGAAAATCCTGGATTTAAGATCACACCCGCTCTCGTACTTCGTGGTATTTACAGCGTAGTATTTGGTGATATCTTTATGAAATGTGTGTATCGTTTAAGACCATACGAAGCTGTTGCGGGATCTGTGAATGCAATGCATAGAAAATGGGTGGAAGTATGTAAAGAGTTTGTCTCTTCCGGCTATCCTTCCAGACGAAAATTCAAGAAGTTATGCCGGCAGATCATCGAAGACTTTGACAATAATATCGAACTTTTAGATGTTAAAAAACCACGCGTCGGCGTTGTCGGTGAGATTCTTGTCAAATTCCTTCCGGCAGCTAATAATCATCTGGTCGATCTGCTGGAAAGTGAAGGGGCTGAAGCTGTTGTCCCAGATCTTCTGGACTTCCTGCAGTACTGTTTCTACAATCAGAACTTCAAAGTAGAAAAGCTTGGATTTGCGAAATCAAAAGCAACTG
Source organism: Dorea sp. 210702-DFI.3.125 (assembly GCF_020560945.1). Lineage (NCBI taxonomy): Bacteria > Bacillati > Bacillota > Clostridia > Lachnospirales > Lachnospiraceae > Dorea > Dorea sp. 210702-DFI.3.125. The sequence continues at coordinate 20,911 of NZ_JAJCNF010000001.1, read as the reverse complement.
CTGCAAACTGGGGCATCAAGGTCATAGACTGGTTCCGCGCTCCGGCTACCGAAGCATTTAAGAAGAGCAAACATTTTAACCCGCCTGCAGATATCCGTGATCTCGGAAAGATGGCTTCTGACATTGTATCTCTTGGAAATCAGACTGGTGAAGGCTGGTTCCTGACCGGCGAAATGTTAGAGCTGATCCACAGCGGTGCACCAAATATCGTGTGTACACAGCCATTTGCCTGCCTGCCAAACCATGTAGTAGGCAAGGGTGTTATTAAAGAGTTACGAAGACGCTACCCACAGTCAAATATCGTAGCGATCGACTTTGATCCGGGCGCAAGTGAAGTAAATCAGTTGAATCGAATTAAACTGATGCTTTCCACAGCAAACAAGAATTTAGAGGCGTAATTAATAATTTGTAGTGATACATAAAAAAGAATCCAGCTAGATGTGTTCCTGACACGAATGATTTCTGACATCTGCTGCGTCGTTTATTTCTCATATATTTTACAAACTCGTCCGTATGGACTCAGACAATGTAAAATATATGAGACTATACTCGCAGATGTATCAGAAATCACTCTACCGTCAAATAACATCACCTTGCTGGATTCTTTTTATTCACTAATATCACTACACTTTATAATTCCTTCGAAAAGCGAAAATCACCTTATAATTTTGTTCAAAATATAGAAAATCCAGGAAAATTATTATTTGGAGAAAGGTACTCTGGAGCGGTCGGTACTTAGGCGGTGTTTTTTAGCGCCTTATGTACCGCTACCAGCGGAAGGTAGCGCGAGCGTGCCTTTGACAAATAATAATTTTCTCTGGATTAATATTGGCGAATAAATTTTTATACGAATTGTAAAATGTCTTCTACATTTTCACGAATGTAATCCGCTCCGGCTTCTTCAAATTCTTTGCGGCTTCCAAATCCGTAGAGAATGCCGAGACAGTCAAGTCCATTTTCATGGGCGCCGATGACATCGTGTTCGCGGTCACCGATCATAAGTACGTTAGACTTGTCTGTAATATCATTTTTCTCAAGAGCATAGGTAATGACCTGCGCTTTTGTTCCTCTTCCACCGTCCATCTCCATACCCGCAACGCATGCAAAGTATTGAGTCAGATGAAAATGATCAATGATAATCTTTGCATATTCCTCCGGTTTTGATGTTGTAACAATTGCCTGCTTTCCGGCTTCATTTATCTTCTTTAAAACTTCTTCTAATCCATCATAAACACGATTCTCATAGATGCCTTTATCATGATAATATTCCCGGTAATACTTTACTCCATCCAGACTCTGCTCTTTTGTAAAACCGTAAAATTTCTCAAAGGATTCTGTAAGCGGCGGACCGATAAATTTATATAATTTTGTCCGGTCTGTCTCTTCGATGCCGAACTTTTTCAATGCATACATGACTGAATTGGTGATTCCAAGAGCAGAATCTGTGATAGTTCCGTCCAGATCAAATAAAAATATCTCATATTTTTTGCTCATATTCCTGTACTCCTGTTATTTATACTTCTCTACAACATGCAAAGCTGATGTACTGCCCACAAGAAAAGAAGATGCGCCGGATAGTATATGTAAAAGAACCATTTTGACGCTTTCCCTGCATGATTAGATTTCTTTCCATTGTAGCAGAATAAAATGATGATTCCTGCCACAACCGGTCCGATACCTGAACACAATGCATGAATCAGCGCACTGCCCGTACTCATACTCTCTAAATTTGACAAATAATTAAATCCTGCAAATAAACATGCTCCTATTCCAAATGATATTGCTGTTTTTATTCGATTTCCTTTACTTTTTGCAAATAAAATTGTAAAAACAGGAGCCAGTAATGCCCAGTCTGAATACAGGGATACAAAGATTAAAATTAATATTACAATCCATTTTTCCCATTTTAAAGTGGACATTTCCATAACCTTAAGAATCAGGAAACACAAAAATAAGGTACACAGCATATTCATCTGGACCATACCAAATGCCAGACAAAATGGTATGAATGATATCACACCGAACAGCAGCAGCCGCTCCCCATATTTTTTCTTATCATGGGTATAACCGTAACCTTCCACCAGAAAGTAGCACATCGTAATTGCAGTAAAATACCCAATGTCGATCATAATCTCAAATAGTAACGTTCCCGGTGTCAGAAATATATTTGCAATATGGTTGCATGTCATGGTAATGATTGCAAGAAATTTAATTTGATCTCGATTCATGTTCTGCCCCTTACAATTTTTCACCAACTATTTCACTAAAAGACTCTTTCCGGTCATCTCTGCTGGCTGTTTCATTCCCATTAATTCAATCAATGTCGGAGCAATATCTGCAAGGCATCCGCCTTCTCTTAATTTATATGCAGGATCTGCATTTACAAGAATAAATGGAACCGGATTTGTTGTATGAGCAGTGAATGGTTCGCCTGACTCATAGTCGATCAACTGTTCTGCATTTCCATGGTCTGCACAGATAAACATCTGTCCATCTACCTTCTTAATTGCTTCAACTGTTTTTCCTACACACTCATCAACCGCCTCAATAGCCTTGATTGCAGCTCCTTCTACGCCAGTATGTCCGACCATATCCGGGTTTGCAAAGTTGATGATAATCACATCATATTTATCAGATTCAATTGCTTCAACTAATTTGTCACATACTTCATAAGCACTCATTTCCGGTTTCAGATCATAAGTTGCCACCTTCGGAGATTTCACAAGGATTCTATCCTCGCCCTCATTCGGCTCCTCAACTCCACCGTTAAAGAAGAATGTCACATGTGCATATTTCTCTGTCTCGGCGATACGTGCCTGTTTAAGTCCATTCTTTGCAAGGAATTCACCAAATGTATTGGTAATCTTTTCTTTTACAAATGCCACAAGTTTATTTTCAATTGTCACATCGTACTCTGTAAAGCATACGAATGTTGTCTTAATTCTCTCGCCTCTGTCAAAGCCTTCAAATTTATCATCGCAAAATGTTCTTGTAATTTCTCTCGCACGGTCTGGACGGAAATTAAAGAAGATGATGGAATCATTTTCTTTGACTGTTGCAAGCGCAGCTCCATCTTTTTCAACAACTGTTGGCAGAACAAACTCATCTGTTGTATCTTTATCATAAGATGCCTGGATTCCGGCTGGTCCGCTTGCTGCCTTTTCGCCTTCTCCGTATGCAATTGCACGGTATGCCTTTTCTACACGATCCCAGCGATTATCACGATCCATCGCATAATACCGTCCCATAACAGACGCTACTTCACCAACACCTATTTCTTTCATCTTAGCTTCTAACTGCTCTACATACTCTTTTCCTGATGCCGGTGGTGTATCACGTCCATCCAGGAAGCAGTGTACATAAACTTTCTTAAGTCCCTGTCTTTTTGCCAACTCAAGAAGTCCGAAAATATGCTCAATATGGCTGTGTACTCCTCCATCTGATACAAGTCCCATCAAATGAAGTGCAGAATCATTTTTCTTTACATTTTCACATGCAGCAAGCAGTGCTTTGTTCTCAAAGAAATCTCCATCCTGAATAGATTTTGTGATTTTTGTCAATTCCTGGTACACAATACGTCCGGCCCCCATATTCAGATGTCCGACTTCAGAGTTTCCCATCTGTCCATCCGGAAGTCCGACAGCTAGTCCGCTTGCATATCCTTTTACAAATGGATACTCTGCCATTAACTTATCCACAACCGGAGTCTTTGCTTCAGCTACAGCATTTCCTTTCTGATTATCATTTAAACCGTAACCATCTAAAATCATAAGAACTGTTGGTCTCTTGCTCATTATTCTTCTCCTTCTTTCTTCATAAGTCTGTCAAGCCATGTATCAACAAGCGAAATCCAGCTTGTACATTCCTCCTGTACACCCCTGCCATCCAGACATTCTACCAGTTCATTGGCAAGGCTGAGTCCATGAATCCCTTCCGGATACACATGCAGCTCCACCGGAATGCCTGCTTTCCATAATGCCATGGCAAGCAGCAGAGAATTCGGCAGCGGTACTGTCTGATCTGTTGCTGTATGCCAGATAAAACAAGGCGGCATGGAATCTGTAATCTGATGATCCAAAGATAAGTTCCAAGCCTCTTCCTCTACTGTATCTCCAAGAAGATTCTGGAAGCTTGGCATATGCGCATATTTCGGATCCGATGTGATAACCGGATAACAGAGGATCAGGCCTCTTGGCTTTAACATCTCTCTTTGCATACCACTTTTCTCCACCAAAAACTCGCGTTTCCAAAATGCACAGTAATTAGCCGCCAGATGTCCTCCTGCTGAAGCTCCCGCCAGTACAATTTTCTTTGTGTCAATATACCATTCTTTTGCATGTTCATGAATCTGTCTGACACTCTCTGTCACTTCCAAAAGCTGTGTCGGATAAAATGCCTCCGGTGACACGGAATACTGTAACACACATGCATGATAGCCCAGACTCAAAAAATGCATGGCAAGGGGTTCTCCTTCTCGGTAACTGACCTTGTGATATCCTCCGCCCGGACAAATCAGAATGATCGGCCGTTTCTGGATCTTCATCTCGTCCGGAAGTGTATCCAGTATATAAAACTGTGCTCGGCTCGTCTTATCAGAACCTTCCACTTGAATTGGTATTTCTTTATATATCATAATACTATCCTCTAGCGCTGTTTATTTTCGTAAACTGTTCATACCTTAAGACTCTTTGACGAGTCAGGGTAAAAATCGCAGGAAGTGTCTGCCGCCCCCTGCGATTCAAAATCTTACTTGTAATTTACAATTTTTCCGAAATCTGCTTTCAGAGATGCTCCGCCTACAAGTCCTCCATCGATATCAGCCTGTGCGAACAATTCTGCTGCATTTCCAGCATTTACAGATCCGCCATACTGAATACGGATAGCTTCTGCTGTTGCCTCATCATAGATTTCAGCGATACATGCACGAATACCTGCGCATACTTCTTCAGCCTGCTCGGTTGTTGCTGTCTTACCTGTTCCAATTGCCCAGATTGGCTCGTAAGCGATAACTGCTGTTTTTGCCTGATCTGCTGTCACATTCTGGAATCCGACTTTCACCTGCTGGCGGATGAAATCCATTGTCACACCCTGCTCTCTCTGCTCCAGTGTCTCACCACAGCACATAATTGGTGTAATACCATGCTCAAATGCTTTCAGGATTTTCTTATTGACATCAGCATTTGTTTCACCAAAATACTCTCTTCTCTCAGAATGTCCAAGAACAACATATTTGACACCTGCATCTACTAACATAGCTGGTGAAATCTCGCCTGTGTAAGCCCCGCTCTCTTCAAAATACATATTCTCAGCGCCAACCTGAATGTTGGTCCCTTTTACTGCCTCAGCAACTGGAATAATATCAATTGCTGGTACACAGAACACTACATCTACTTCGTCATTTGCAACTAAAGGTTTTAACTCATTTACAAGAGCAACTGCCTCGCTTGGAGTTTTATTCATCTTCCAGTTACCTGCAACAATTTTTCTTCTTGCCATGATTTTATCTCCTAATTTAAATTTTATTGTTCAGTATTTTTCTGAAATTAATCAAAGAAAAACATTGGATACGAGTGTATACTTGGTTTTCGTCACCTATTTATCGTTAGCAGCTGCAACACCCGGTAATTCTTTTCCTTCCAGGAATTCCAGAGAAGCTCCGCCACCTGTGGAAATGTGTGTCATCTTGTCGCCATATCCAAGCTGGTTCACTGCTGCTGCGGAATCTCCACCACCGATGATTGTAACTGCATCTGTATCAGCAAGTGCTTTTGCAACTGCCTCTGTTCCATGTGCGAAGTTCGGCATCTCGAAGCAGCCCATTGGTCCGTTCCATACAACTGTCTTAGCATCTTTTACTGCGTCACAGAAAATTTTCTCTGTCTCAGGTCCAATATCAAGTCCCTGCCATCCGTCCGGAATCTCACCGCTTTTTACAACTTTTTTATTTGCTCCATTGGAGAAATCATCTGCAATGACTGTATCTACAGGAAGAAGAAGTTTTACACCTTTCTCCTGTGCTTTCTTTAACATGTCAAGTGCATACTGGCAGTAGTCAGCCTCAAGAAGTGAATTTCCAACTGTACCGCCCTGAGCTTTACTGAATGTGTAAGACATACCACCACCAATGATCAGTGTGTCAACTTTATCGATCAAGTTCTCAATTACAGAAATCTTGCTGGATACTTTTGCTCCACCGAGGATTGCTACGAAAGGTCTCTCCGGGTTGTTTACTGCATTTCCAAGGAAATCGATCTCTTTCTGCATTAAATATCCTACAACTGCTGTGTCCACATATTTTGTAACACCTACGTTAGAGCAGTGTGCACGATGTGCTGTTCCAAATGCATCATTTACAAATACATCACAAAGAGAAGCAAGGTCTTTGCTGAAAGCATCTTCGTTCTTTGTCTCTTCTGCTCTGTAACGTGTATTCTCAAGTAAGATGACATCTCCGTCTTTCATATTGGCTACTGCTGCTTTTGCGTTAGCTCCTACAACCTCAGGATCTGCTGCAAATGTTACTTCCTGTCCAAGAAGCTCTGAAAGTCGTACTGCAACTGGTGCAAGAGATAACTCCGGTACTGGCTGTCCCTTCGGTTTTCCAAGGTGTGAGCAAAGGATGACCTTTCCTCCGTCAGCAATCAGCTTTTTAATTGTAGGAAGTGCTGCAACAAGACGGTTCTCGTCTGTGATTTTTCCATCAATAAGTGGTACGTTAAAATCGCATCTTACAAGAACCTTTTTTCCTTTTACATTGATATCATCTACTGATTTTTTATTTAACATAACATTCTCTCCATTCTCAAAATGAATATACTCTGGCTTGTTCTGCCAAACGCTTTTTAAGCAATAAAATTATATTTCTATTACTTAAAAAGGATCCGGTCCATATTAGACCGGACCCTTTGTGAGTCTTTATGAAATACTCGAAATCTTATGCAAGCTCTGAGAAGTATTTGATTGTTCTTACCATCTGGCTTGTGTAAGAATTCTCGTTGTCATACCAGGAAACAACCTGAACCTGTGTTGTTCCGTTGTCAAGTGGCATAACCATTGTCTGTGTTGCATCAAACAGTGAACCATATCTCATTCCAACGATATCACTGGATACGATCTCATCTGTGTTGTATCCGAATGACTCATTAGAAGCTGCTTTCATAGCCTCATTGATCTGCTCTACTGTTACGTTACCCTCTACAACTGCTGTAAGGATTGTTGTTGATCCTGTAGGTGTTGGTACACGCTGTGCAGAACCGATGAGTTTTCCATTCAGCTCTGGAATAACAAGACCGATTGCTTTTGCAGCACCTGTGCTGTTTGGTACGATATTAACTGCTGCTGCACGAGATCTTCTTAAATCACCTTTTCTCTGTGGTCCATCAAGAGTCATCTGATCTCCTGTGTAAGCATGGATTGTGCTCATGATACCAGATTTGATCGGTGCAAGATCATTCAGTGCCTTAGCCATAGGTGCAAGACAGTTTGTTGTACAAGAAGCTGCAGAAATAACTGTATCCTCTGGTTTTAACTCATTGTGGTTTACATTATATACGATTGTTGGCAGGTCTTTTCCAGCTGGTGCGGAAATAACAACTTTTCTAGCTCCTGCTTTGATATGTGCCATGGATTTTTCTTTAGATGTATAGAATCCTGTACACTCCAGAACAACGTCTACACCGATTTCTCCCCATGGAAGTTCCTCAGCATTAGCTTTTGCGTAGATTTTGATCTCTTTTCCGTCAACAATGATAGAATCCTCTGTAGCCTCTACCTTATCAGCTAAAGCATATCTTCCCTGAGAAGAATCATACTTTAACAGGTGTGCAAGCATCTTAGGAGATGTCAGGTCGTTGATTGCAACTACCTCATATCCCTCTGCTCCAAACATCTGTCTGAAAGCTAAACGTCCAATACGTCCAAAACCATTAATCGCTACTTTTACTGCCATGATTAATTCCTCCTAAAGTTTTAAATTTAGTTCTTTGCATTTTATGCTGATATCTTCAACAAAAGTTTGTTAAAGATTCATCAACCTCTTTCATTGTACTAAAGAAAGTACAAAAATTCAAGTCTCTTTTCGAATTCTATCGAAGTGTCAAAAAAATCGGCTTTCTTTCCTTAAATTCTGTATAATATTTAAAATTACACCCTTTTAAAATGTCACATGCCTTGTCAAATTCCCATGCAATATGCTCTGGCCGGTGCCCATCTGCACCAACTGTAACAATTTCGCCTCCAAGCTCTCTGTAACGCTTCAGAATATCCGGATGCGGATGTGCGAAAGGCAGTCCATATTTGAGTCCTGCCATATTAAGCTCAAGTCCTTTGCCATGTTCGATCAGTTCTCTTAAAAGAGCGTCTATCTCATCTGCAAACATCTTATACGAATATTCTTTTTCTTTGTTCTTACCATATCTTACCACATAATCTAGATGTCCCATAACATCAAAATCATGAAAATGTCTGATATCCTCCAGACTCTCCTCAAAGGTCATCCTGTATACTTGTGCATCAGTCTTTCCTTCAAACAGCTTTTCGGATGCCGGGTCTACGCCGTGAACCGAGTGGACCGATCCAATCACCATATCAAATGGATACTTTGGAACGAACCTGCTGTAATATTCTGCAAGATGCGGTCTGAGACCAAGTTCAACCCCTATCCGGACCTCTATCTGATCCCGATATTGTTCCCTTAGCCTTGTCATAGTTGTAAAATATTCATCTACATCAAAAATCTGCTCTCCCTCGCCCCACTGATCGTCATCTTTGTCATAATGATCTGTAAAGCAGATGGCTTTTAACCCCTTCTGGATGGAAGCTTCTATCATTTTCTTTGGACAGACCTCTGCATCATAAGAAAAGCTGCTGTGCATATGTGCATCTGTTTTCATAGAATCGTTCCTCCTCCAAGAACATATTCTCCATCATAAAGCACCAGTGCCTGTCCCGGTGTAATCGCACGTACCGGTTCATCGAATGTACATAAAATTTCGTCTTCACCTGTACGTTCGACTGTACACCATGCACCTTTATGATTGTAGCGGATCTTTCCCCACGCACGCTTCTTCCCATCAATGTCAGCAACCGACATGAAATTAACATGATTAGCACGTACATATCTGGACATGGATTCTTCATTGGTTCCCACAACTACTTCATTTGTCTCTGGACGGATTTCCAGTACAAATGCCGGATGTCCCAGAGATAATCCAAGACCCTTTCTCTGCCCCACTGTATAGTGTATGATTCCTTTATGCTGTCCTACAATCGTTCCATCGGAAGTCACGAAGTTCCCCGGCCGGATTGAACCTGCCGCAATGTTTTCTTCTATATATGTGGCATAGTCTCCATCCGGAACAAAACATATATCCTGACTGTCTGGTTTATGAGCAACCAGAAGTCCGATATTCTCAGCCATCTTACGTACTTCGTCTTTGCTATACTTTCCAACTGGCATCAGTGTTTTACTAAGCTGATCCTGTGTCAGATTATATAGCGCATAAGTCTGATCCTTCACACTTGTCACGGAAGTCTTAATGGAATACCTTCCACTAGGAAGCTGTTCTACCTGTGCATAATGACCGGTTGCAATATAATCTGCACCAATCTCCATCGCTCTTGTAAGCAGAGACTCCCATTTTACATAACGGTTACAGGCAATACATGGATTCGGTGTCCTTCCATGCAAATAGTCATCGATAAAATAATCGATGACATATTTTTTAAATTCATTTTTAAAATTCATAACATAATAAGGAATGCCCAGACGGGCAGCTACCCGTCTTGCATCTTCCACAGCGGAAAGTCCACAGCATCCGCCTTCTTCCTGCTGCTTGAATTCATCTTCATCCTGCCAGATCTGCATGGTCACACCGATCACATCATATCCCTGCTCCTTTAAAAGCCAGGCAGCCACCGATGAATCCACACCACCGGACATTCCTACTACTACTTTTTTCTTCTCCATCACATCTACCTTTGCGATTTAATACTCTTCTGCCTCATCCTCTTCACCTTCGTGAATATCTGATTTTGGTTTCTGGAGTCCTTCAATTGTAATACCGTTCTTCTGTGCATAGTCCCACAGTGCTGCATGGATTGCTTCCTCTGCAAGAAGGGAACAGTGTACCTTTACCGGCGGAAGTCCGTCAAGTGCTTCCATAACCGCTTTATTCGTAACCTCCATCGCTTCCTGAACCGTCTTTCCTTTTACCATCTCAGTTGCCATACTGCTTGTTGCAACTGCAGCTCCGCATCCAAATGTCTTGAATTTTACATCTTTAATGATCTGGTTCTCGTCGATGTCCAGATAAATTCTCATAATATCTCCACATTTTGCATTTCCAACAGTTCCTACTCCACTGGCATCCTCAATCTCTCCTACATTTCTTGGATGTTCAAAGTGATCCATTACTTTTGCTGAATACATTTATATTTCCTCCTGATGTTTGTGATTTATTATCTATTTTTGTTTTTTTAAGAAGTCCTCATAAAGTGGTGACATCTGACGGATATAAGCCACGATTTCTTTCAGACTGTCTACAACGTAGTCGATATCTTCTTTTGTGATTTCCTCATTCAAAGTCAGTCTGAGTGATCCGTGTGCAATCTCGTGAGGCAGTCCGATTGCCAGAAGTACATGGGACGGATCTAAAGATCCTGATGTACATGCGGATCCACTGGAACCACAGATTCCTTTCATATCCAATCTGATCAGAAGTGACTCTCCTTCGATGAACTGGAAGCTGAAGTTTGCGTTGTTCGGAAGTCTCTTTGTTGGATGTCCGTTCAGTCTTGTATACGGTATCTCATCCAAAACACGTTTGATCAGATAATCACGTACTTCTGTTTCTTTCTTTGTACGTTCTTGCATCGTGCGGACCGCACGCTCAGTTGCTGTTCCGATTCCCACGATTCCCGGTACATTTTCTGTTCCGGCACGACGTTTTCTCTCCTGAGCTCCGCCATGAACGAATGAGCGGATCTTAACCCCTTTACGGATGTAAAGAAATCCAATTCCTTTAGGTCCGTTTAATTTGTGACCACTGGCACTCAACATATCAATATGACATTCGTCAACATTGATTGGAACCTGTCCAAATGCCTGTACTGCATCTGTGTGGAATAGTATACCATGCTCATGAGCAATCTCACCAATCTCTTTAATTGGCTGGATCGTACCAATCTCGTTATTTGCAAACATCACAGAAATCAGGATTGTGTCCGGACGTATTGCTGCTTTGAGGTCATCTAATTTCACTACACCATATTCATCTACATCCAGATAAGTTACTTCGTATCCTCTCTTTTCAAGATACTCGGCACTATGAAGAATTGCATGGTGTTCAATCTTTGTTGTGATGATGTGTTTTCCTTTATTTCCATAAGCCTCTGCAGTTGCTTTCAATGCCCAGTTATCAGACTCTGAACCACCTGCTGTAAAGTAAATTTCTTCTGTTTTGGCACCGAGCGCATTTGCAATGATCTCTCTCTGCTGTGTGATCACTTCTTTATTCTGTGCTGCAAAGCTATATACGCTGGAAGGATTTCCATAGTATTCTGTAAAATAAGGAAGCATAGCCTCTACAACCTCTGGAGCTGTCTTTGTTGTTGCCGCATTATCAAGATAAATTAATTTAGACATCTTACATTACCCTTCTTTCTCTATTGTTGACTGCATTCTCCGTGGATAACACCCTCCGGATTCAGTTCTTTGCTTTCTTTTACAAGCTCATCCAGCTTGATTTCATTTACGGTTTTATTAATACTGTCGTTGATTTTCTGCCATACATACTTTGTGACACATTCATCGGAAGCCATACACCCTTCTTCTGAATAAAATGCTGCGCATCTTACCGGTTCCAGATTGCCTTCCAGGGCACGCAGTACATCACCTACCGATATTTCTGACGCATCACGGGCAAGCACATATCCTCCGGACGCTCCCCGGATACTTTTTACAAGCCCTGCTTTTTTCAGTAATGCAAAAAGCTGTTCCAGATATCGCTCAGACAATTTTTGTCTCGTGGCTATGCAGCCGATGGATACTGGTTCTTTCTCGCTAAATCTCGCCAAATCGATAATGGCTCGCAGACCATACTTTCCTTTTGTCGACAGTTTCAATATTTTCACCTTCTTTTCCAATCCCTAGCAAAATACTGGGGATTTACTTTAAGTAGAATATCACCCATTTTCCGTTCTGTCAAGCTTTTCCTACGAATATAATAAAGAAATAAAGGCATCTTTTGAGGTACTTTCATGGAGTTACACAATCCACTTATCAAAGGGACATTTATTTTAACCGTTACAGGGCTGCTCACCAGATTTATGGGGTTTTTTTATCGCATTTTCCTAAGCCATACATTTGGAGCGGTTCAGGTCGGACTTTACCAGCTTATTTTTCCCATTTATGCTCTTGGCTATTCCGCAACTTGTGCCGGAATTCAGACGATTCTCTCCCGCAGTGTTGCCAGCCGTCTTGTTCAGGACAGAAAAAAAGAAGCCCGCCAGCTTCTCTATACCGGACTTCTCATCACGTTGTCCGTCTCCTGCTGTTTTACAATTTTTCTGCAAAAATTCGCGCCATTTTTAGCTGGCTCTGTACTTGGCGACCGAAGATGTGAACATCTTCTGATCCTGCTTTCTTACGTTTTTCCTTTCAGTGCTATACATAGCTGTATTACCGGATACTGCCTCGGCCTAAAAGACACCAAAATTCCTTCATCCTCTCAATTATTAGAACAAACAGTACGTATTTTCAGTGTTCTCGTTATTTGTCAGTTTTTAAACCACACCGAAGGATCTTCCGGCATCTGGATTGCTGTTCTGGGGTTGATATTCGGTGAAATAGCTTCTGCCCTTTATAGTCTAAAATGCGTTCGTAATAAACCTGGGCTTCATTTTCTTATTCCGCCTTTTCTTTCCTTACAGCAAATGTTTTCCGATGCAAAAGAGCTTATAAAACTGTCTCTTCCCATTACCGGTAATCGTATACTTTTAAATATACTGCAAAGTATCGAAGCAGTCTCTATCCCTGCTTCTTTACTAATTTATGGGCTTTCCACCTCAGATGCCTTGAGTACTTATGGTGTCCTGACAGGTATGGCTCTTCCTTGTATCCTGTTTCCATCCGCTCTTACTAATTCTGCTTCCACAATGCTCTTACCTGCTATCACAGAAGCCCAGACTCAAAAAAACGTACAACGCATAAAGAAAATGATCCGAAGTTCCCTCTGTGGTTGCATTTTTCTTGGAACTGGATGCCTGGCCGGATTCTTTCTACTTGGTCCCGTATTAGGAAGACTGCTCTTCCATAGCTCTCTTGCCGGAGAGTTCATACGCACCCTTTCCTGGATGTGTCCATTTTTATACGCCAACAGTGCACTCATCAGCATTATCCATGGTCTCGGAAAAACTGGCATTTCTTTCTTGCTAAATACGCTAAGTCTTTTCATTCGGATCATTGGTGTCTTATATTTTACAGCATATTGGGGAATCCCGGGATACCTGCATTGCCTTCTGGCAAGCCAGATATTCCTTTTCGTAACCGGGATTTTGTATATAAGCTATCATTTACGCCAGATGCTTTTGAGCTCTCATTACAACACATAAAAGAATGCTAGTTTTTATAATGTTCTCAAAAACATTTTCAACAATACCGGATTGACCAGACACTCTAATGCAATTCCCATAGTAAGAAATAATACAAAACTTAACGTCTTCGTAGAATTCCATTCGCTCACCGGATATCGGAATAAATATAGTAAAAGCATTGCATAAGCCGGTATATAGCACAAAAAATGTGGAAGCATACTTATAATGCATAATATCAATCCTTTGACTCCCAGCATAAGAAGTGCCGATGTCAGAATCATGCCACTTGCCAGTCCAGCCCATAAAAGAAACAGATAAGCTGCTATTTTCCGGAACTTTGTCCCACCAAGTATTGCAAGTCCGCCTGCCGGAAGCAGGCGTATCTGCGCTACATACCACATATAATCAAAAGATTTCAAATCATAGCCAAGATACTGGCTTCTGAACCACTCGCTCCAGATTCCCACATCTACAACATACCTGGTCGAAGCAACATTCAAATATATGATTCCAAGAAAAAAGCCCAGCATATAAATCAGAATAGGATACCTTTGCCTTCTTTGTATCTTCACACACGTAACCTCCTGTTCAGATACTTTTGCATGTAGTCTCCCTCTATTTATATGCCTGGACTTTCTAGATATTCTTATTTACTTGTTGTGATTCTTCTTTGTTCATAAATCTGCTTTTCCATCTCATGTAAACACTGATGTCTGCAGATTGCTATTTTCCATATTTGTCCGCATATGCGAGAAGTGCTGCCACCGTCTTGGAATCTTCAATCTCACCGGAATAAATCTTTTTTCTCAATTCATCAATGGTGTAAGCTCCCACATTGATAAATTCATCCTCGTCCAGATGCTGGTGTGACGGAATCAGATTTTTCGCAACGTAAATATCAATCTTCTCATCGCAAAATGCCACTGTTGTCCGAAGTGTAATCAACCATTCAAGATTCTCTGAACGATATCCCGTCTCCTCCTCCAGTTCTCTGGAAGCGCATTCAATTCCAGGCTCTCCCGGCGCATCCAGTTTCCCTGCTGGGATTTCAAGCGTATCTCGCTCCAACGCATTACGATACTGGGTAACCATGAGAATTTTTCCATCATCCATGACCGGAACAACTGCGGCTGCCCCGTCATGATGGATAAAATCCCATTCTGCCGTGTTACCATTTGCAAATTTCATATGGTCTTTATAAACTTTTATGACTGTTCCTTCATATGCCAGATCTCTTCCGACACGCTTCACTTCTTCGCTCATAATTCAGCCACCTTTCTTATATAGATGATACAAATGCTTCCATCATATTCATTTTCTTCTTGAGAGCTTTTTCTGTCATACCTTCATAAGTGAACCACAGCAGTTGGTCTTTTTCTGCGTCCGGTGTCACAGCCGTCATATATTCCTCTGTCAGAATCTTCGCAGCATTTGCCGTATTTCCAATCAGAACTCCATTGTACATCTTCTCATCCACTTTTGTAAAATCGATGCAGACTGCCCCATCTTTTTCCTCCGTTGCCAGCGTCACAAGCGGCATCTCTTCGATTCTCTGTACGATATATTCTTTGAAATCCATCACATACATCTCCTTTTATTTACTATCAACCATAATTGTAGCATTTTAGGACTATTATAGCAATTTCTTATTATACAAAAAAGGAACCATCACCATAAGCTTTTATGCTTTATATGTGATGATTCCTTATCATTTATCTTCTACTTGGCATAATCTGTAACTCTTGATTCACGAATTACATTTACCTTAATCTGACCTGGATATTCAAGTTCAAATTCAACCTGTTTCGCAATATCTCTAGCCAGCAATACCATGTCTGCATCAGATACTTGTTCTGGAACTACCATGATACGAATCTCTCTACCTGCTTGAATTGCAAAAGATTTCTCAACGCCTTTAAACTGATTGGCGATATCTTCTAATTGTTTTAACCTGTTTGTGTATGTTTCTAATGTTTCTCTTCTTGCACCCGGTCTTGCTGCAGAAATCGTATCAGCAGCCTGTACAACACATGCAATCAGGGATTCCGGCTCTACATCGCCGTGATGGGCTTCAACCGCATTGATAACGGTTGCTGACTCTTTGTATTTTCTGCAAAGGTCAACACCGATCTGGATATGTGATCCTTCCACATCATGATCGATTGATTTACCGATATCATGTAAAAGTCCGGCTCTCTTAGCCACTCTGACATCGAGACCGATTTCTCCAGCAAGAAGTCCGGATAATTGTGCCACTTCAATAGAATGCTTCAATGCATTCTGTCCATAGCTTGTTCTGAACTTCATTCTACCAAGAAGCTTGATAAGCTCTGGATGAATTCCATGAACACCAACTTCAAGTGCAGCTGACTCTCCTTCCTCGCGAATCATAGAATCGACTTCTTTCTGCGCTTTTTCTACCATCTCTTCGATTCTTGCCGGATGTATACGTCCGTCAACAATCAACTTCTCAAGCGCAATTCTCGCAACTTCACGTCTGATTGGATCAAAGCCTGATAATACAACAGCTTCCGGGGTATCATCGATAATCAGTTCCACACCTGTCAGTGTCTCCAAAGTACGGATATTACGTCCTTCTCTACCAATAATTCTTCCCTTCATCTCATCATTCGGAAGCTGAACTACAGAAATCGTAGTCTCAGCTACATGATCTGCTGCACATCTCTGGATAGCAGTGACAACACATTCCTTTGCCTTCTTATCTGCTTCTTCCTTTGCCTGCGCTTCCATCTCTTTGATCATCTTCGCAGTATCATGTTTCACATCTTCTTCAACAGTTTTTAACAAATATTCTTTTGCCTGTTCGGAGGTAAGTCCTGAGATTCTTTCTAGTTCCTGTACACGCTGTTGACTCAGCTCGTCAACTTTCTTCTCACGCTGCTTCAACTGTTCTTCTTTTGCTGTAAAGCTTGCTTCGCGCTTCTCAATTGCCTCAGACCGTTTATCCAAAGCTTCTTCCTTGGAAAGTACACGCTTCTCATATCTCTGTAATTCAGATCTGCGTTCCTTTGACTCTCTCTCAAGTTCATTCTTATTCTTGATTGATTCCTCTTTAATTTCCAAGAGAGACTCCTTCTTCTTAGCCTCGGCTGTCTTCACTGCATCATCGATAATCTCACGCGCTTTGTTCTCCGCATTACCAATCTTAGATTCCGCATTCTTCTTCAGATTAGAAACGGTTACAAAGTGACTGATGACTGCTGACACAATGACAAGCACTACTGCAACAGCAATTACTATTCCTATCGGCACAGGAGCACCTCCTTATTTAGTTTTCATTGTACAAATACAACAGTTAAATTCTATACTGTTTTGTGAAAGATGTCAAGCTTAACCATTGGAAACTTCTATAATTTAAATATGTTTTCTTTATATCAACTGTACATCTCACACTCATATATCTGCATGGTTCTTCTGATATCATCATAGCTAAAACCTTTTCTGACAAGGTAAGCCATTATTTTTTTCTTTTCCTCCGGCGTCGTATTCTCCCGATCATAATGCTTTTTCTCTAGCAGTCTGCGAATTGCCTCCGTAGAATCTTCACGCTCATAGCTCTCTTCAAATGCTTCATCAATTAGTTCTCTGGACACTCCTTTTCCCACAAGCTGCATATAAATCTCCCGCCTGCTTTTTCGTTCTTTCCTTGATTCAATAAAACTTCTTGCATATTCATAATCATTGATATAACCAAAAGATTTTACATAACTGATTGCAGCCTCCACGATATCTGCCGGATATTCATTACGCGTAAGTTTCTCCCTAAGCTGCGCCTCTGTACGCCACATATCATTCAAAAGATGCATTGCCCGAAGCTTTGCTCTTTTTAATATAACCTCTGTTCGAATCTTCTCATAGCTTTCCTGCGACAATTCCTGATCTTCGGCTATATGAAAACGGGACAGTTCACCCTTATACAATATAAAAGCAAACTGTCCATCTACATATACCTTATACTTTGTCTTTGTCACAGCTTCAACTCTTGTGACAATCATCTGTTAATCCTCTTTCTCTGCCTCTGCTGCTACTTTGACCGCACTGTCAGCTTTACTGCTTTTTCCTTCCTTTGTATCCGCTTCCTCTGATGCTGATCCGTCAAAATTATAGTGTGCACGAATCTGCTTATCCAAAGACTCCATAAGTTCCGGATGCTCTGTGAGATAAATCTTAGCATTCTCACGTCCCTGGCCGATCTTATCTCCATTACAGGAGAACCATGCACCACTCTTGTTGACAAGTCCAAGATTTACTGCAAGATCCAGAATATCTCCTTCTTTTGAAATACCTTTTCCGAACATAATATCAAATTCTGCCTCTTTGAACGGAGGTGCGATCTTATTCTTCACAATCTTCACACGGGTTCTGTTACCAATCATCTCTCCGCCCTGCTTGAGCGTCTCGATTCTTCTGACGTCCATGCGGACAGATGCATAGAACTTCAATGCACGTCCACCGGTCGTAGTCTCCGGATTACCGAACATAATACCAACCTTCTCACGAAGCTGGTTGATAAAGATTACCACACAGTTAGACTTGCTGATAACAGGAGTCAGCTTACGTAGTGCCTGGGACATCAGTCTTGCCTGAAGTCCTACATGGGAATCTCCCATATCTCCTTCAATCTCCTGCTTCGGTACAAGCGCTGCAACAGAGTCAATGACAATAATATCCATCGCGCCGGAACGCGCCATTGTCTCAGCAATCTCAAGCGCCTGATCTCCACTGTCAGGCTGTGAAATGTAAAGTTCATCAATATCTACTCCAATGTTACGCGCATAAACCGGATCAAGGGCATGTTCAGCATCAATAAACCCTGCAATCCCGCCTCTTTTCTGAACTTCTGAAATCATATGCAGTGCAACTGTTGTCTTACCACTGGACTCTGGTCCGTAGATCTCAACCACACGTCCTCTTGGAACACCTCCGAGTCCCAGTGCAATATCCAGACTTAAAGATCCTGTCGGAATTGTCTCCACTGATACCTGGGCTGCCGGGTCTCCAAGCTTCATGACCGTACCTTTACCAAAATCCTTCTCTAACTTTGCAATAGCCGCATCTAAGGCTTTCTTCTTATCTTCATTATTCGCCATAATTAAATCTCCTTGATATTTTCCGAACGAATGTTCGGTATTTGATTAATATAGTATTATAACCGCCGCAAATTGTCAATAGAAAAAACAAGAAAAAGTGTGTAAGAATTGTTTCCCCTGACAATGTTAACTGTATCATGGTTTTCGATCTCCGTCAACGCAAATCCACGAAGAATGTATTCAATCTTGTATAGCCAAAAAAAGCGCTCCATACATCTTTTCAGGCACCAGAAAAATGTCCGTTTTTTAAGCCCGCTTCTTGTCAAAACATCGTATTTTCCAATAATATTTTTATCTATTATGTACCGCACTTCTCCCACTTTCTGCCCTTTTTCCACCGGTGCAGACAAAGCTTTTTCCATCTGCACGGAAATCTCTACATTTTCATCAGTTCTTAATAATACTTTTAATACTTCCGGCTTCTGTTGAATTTCAACCTCAGCCACGCTGTTTTTCTGATAAATGTTCTGGTCGTTACCACTATCTTTTACAACAATCTCCTGCTTTGGAAGCTCCTGCCATACGTTCCGGTACTCATAATTCGAAAGTCCATATTCCATAAGTTTCTTCGTGTCACTCCATTTATATCCTTTATGATTCGGCCAGCCACAGGCAAGTAATGCCACGATAAATGTCCGTTCATCACGTCTGAGTGCACCGACATAGCAATATCCTGCATCTGCCGTAAAACCGGTCTTGCCAGAAATCGCCCCGTCCATCATAGTCAGAAAAGCATTGTGATTCGTGCATGTATAAGAAGAAGTTCCTTTAAGATCCCGGAAATGGTATTCTTTCGTTCCGGTAATATCCAGAAACATTTCCTTTTCCGGAGAATCCATAATACAATATTTCATAATTTTCGCCAGTTCCATGGCTGTTGTGGCGTGCACGCCACCTTCATCCTCTCCATCCAGTCCGTTTGGCGTTACAAAATGTGTCTTAGTAAGCCCCAGTTCTTCTGCTTTTTCGTTCATCATTTTTACAAATGCTTCCACGCTTCCGGCTATCTCTTCTGCAACCATAACTGCGCTGTCATTGTGCGATTCCAGCATAAGCGAGAATAAAATATCCCTCAGATAGAACTGCTGCCCTTCCCGGACACCCAGATGAACTTTCGGCTGACTGGCAGCATATGCAGACGCTGTGACTATCTCATTATCTGTCATATGCTCCAGTGCTATGATGCAGGTCATAATCTTTGTGGTGCTTGCCATAGGCCTTATGGCTTCCTCTTCTTTTCCAAATAAAACACGCCCACTGTCAGCATCCATAAGGACTGCCGATTGGGCGTATAGATTTTGTGGCTCGTCTGTATTTTGTTTCATTTTGTCAGCCATCTGACCCGATAGATTCTGATCCGATTCCTGAATTTCATATCTTTCCAGCCAGGCGGCAGATATGCATAACAAAAGTAAGACTGCGATAATTTTTATTTTGTTCTGATTCATATCCAGTACCCTGAAGCACCGTTATCTTTACAGATTATGATACTCTGCGCACAAATATGTATCTCTTCTTCACTTTATCTGTTTCATTTACTATATCTGTTTATACATTTAATTTAAGCTGTACTTCTTCCTCTGCCTCTTCTTTAAATGTTTCTACCTGTTCCGGCTGCATGCTCGGAAGATCTTCGATAGACTGAATACTGAATCTTCGCAAGAATTCTTCTGTTGTACCAAATAAAATCGGCCGTCCCGGTGCATCCAGTCTTCCCACTTCACAGGCAAGATTATATTCTACCAGTTTATTTACCGCGTGATCTGATTTGACTCCACGGATCTTTTCGATTTCAAGCTTTGTCACCGGCTGACGATATGCAATGATTGATAATGTCTCCAGCAGAACATCTGTCAAAACACATTTCTTCGGCTGTTTTGCAATACGAATGAGATAGTCATACATCTCCCGCTTCGTGCACAACTGAAAGGAGTCTTCCAGCTCAATAATACGAAGGCCTCTGTCCTCTGCTTCATATTTGTCCTGCAACCGATGAATGATCTTTCTTGTAGTCGCTTCATCGTGCTCAATCGCCGCCGCGATCTTCTTAAGTTCCACTGATTCGCCCATTGTAAATAAAATGGCCTCTATCACAGCCTCCATCTTACCTATCTCCGTTTTTTTACCCATATAATTTCTTAGTCACTCCATCTTTCAAGAATGCCTCGGCATTCTTGCTGCGAGGTGCGCGTCATGCAATTGCATGA